>DATLLK010000060.1:0-15558 GCA_035537895.1 Planctomycetota bacterium | reverse complement strand
TCGAGTTCGGCGAGACGCACGTGCCGCGCGCGGGCCACGCCTGGGCGTACGTCGTGCGCCACCCGCAGCGCGACGACCTCGCGGTGGGCTGGATCGGCGCCGACGTGCCCGCCTCGCTGCCCGGGCTCGCGCGGAAGATGCCTCACTACGGCAAGTACTCGTGGCTCGCGTTCTCGGGCGAGGAGCCCACGAACGTCGCGAAGGGACAGTGGCCGGCCACCGCGTCCCCGCTGACGGCGATCCTCGCGAAGGGCGCGGACGGCCGCGCGCCCGCGCGGGGCACGCTGCCCGCCCGGGAGCCGCTCGCGCGGCTAGCACCCGCCTTCGACCGGGAGCGCCTGATGGGCCACGTGCGGTTCCTCGCCGACGAGCGGCTCGAGGGCCGGGGCAACGGGTCGGCGGGCCTCGAGGAGGCGACCGCGTGGGTGGGCAAGGCCTTCGCGGAGGCGGGCCTGAAGCCCGGCGGCGACGCAGGGACGTTCTTCCAGGCCTTCGAGGCCCCCGACGGACCCGAGGGGAAACCCGTCCGGATGCGCAACGTCGTGGGCGTCTTGCCCGGGACGAACCCCGCGTGGAAGTCCCAGTCCGTCGTGGTCGGGGCCCACGTGGACCACCTGGGACGCGGGTGGCCCGACGTGCGCGAGGGCATGAAGGGCCAGGTCCACAACGGTGCGGACGACAACGCCTCCGGCGTCGCCGTGCTGATCGAGGTGGCGCGGGCCCTCGCGGCGGAGCCTCGCCCGAGGACGCTCGTGTTCGTCGCCTTCTCGGGCGAGGAGTGGGCGTTGAAGGGCTCGCGGCACTACGTGGGGACGGCGACGCCGTGGCCCGCGAAGGAGGCGCTCGCGATGGTCAACCTCGACATGGTCGGCCGTCTCTTCGACAAGAAGCTCCAGGTCCTCGGCACGGGGACGGCGCGGGAGTGGCCCTTCGTCGTGATGGGGGTCTCCCACACGACGGGCGTCGAGGCGACCGCCGTGCCCGACGACCCGTTCGGCAGCGACCAGGTGTCATTCCGGGACGTCGGCGTGCCCGCGGTGCAACTGTTCTCCGGTGCGCACGAGGACTACCACCGGCCGACCGACGACATCGAGAAGCTGGACGCGGCCGGGCTCGTGAAGGTCGCGACGTTCCTGCGCGAGACCGTGGACTACCTCGGCCAGCGGCCCGAGCCGTTCCACCCGGCGGGTGCGCCCGCGGGCGGCGCGCCGCCGCGCGAGGGGGGCGAGGGCGAGGGCCGGCGGGTCTTCCTCGGGACGATGCCCGAGTTCGCCTTCGCGGGTCCCGGTGTCCAGGTGTCCGGCGTGATCCCGGGCTCGCCCGCCGAGAAGGCCGGCGTCAAGCCGGGCGACGTGGTCGTCGGGTTGGGCGAGGCGAAGGTCACGACCCTGCGCGACTACAGCGAGGCCCTGAAGCGCCTCGCGCCGGGCCAGACCGTCCGGATCCGGTGGCTGCGCGCCGGCCGGGAGATGGAGGCGGAGGTCACGCCCACCGCCCGCTGACGGGCGCCGGCCGGAGCCCGAAGCCTTCACGGCACCCGGCCGGGCGCTGGACAGGTCGACCCCCCCGTGGGGAGGATGGCGCGGCACGCGGCTCGCGTGCAGGAGAGGGACCCATGGCAGATCGCGCGGAGCGAAAGTCGTTCGGCAAGCCCGACGAGGTGCGCACCTTCCCCAAGGGGAAGGCGGAGCTGTTGAAGATCGGCGGAGGCGAGGTCGGGCGCCTCGTCTTCCAGCCCGGCTGGCGCTGGTCGAAGGACCTGCAGCCCGTCGTCAAGACCAAGTCGTGCGAGGCGCCGCACTTCCAGTTCCACGTCTCGGGCCGGCTCGGCATCAAGATGGACGACGGCACCGAGTTCGTGGCCGAGCCGGGCGACGTCACGGCGCTCCCGATGGGGCACGACGCCTGGGTCGTCGGCGACGAGCCCGTCGTCGTCGTGGACTGGTGGGGCGCGAGCAACTACGCCCGACCGGGGAAGTAGCCTCCAAGGGGGGCGAGGCGTCGTCCCCCAGTTGTCATCCCGGATGCGCTCCGGCACGATTGTCGGGTGCCGCTCGTCGCGTCGGTCCCGTCGATCCTGTCCGACCTCGGCGTCGCGATCGTGGTCGCGGCCCTGCTCGCGTTCCTCGCGCGGCTCCTGAAGCAGCCCCTGCTGCTCGCCTACGTGGCGGCGGGCGTCGTGCTCGGCCCCTCGATGGGGTTTTCCGTCATCACGTCGGCGGAGAGCGTCGAGGCCATCTCGAGCCTCGGCCTGATCCTGCTCCTCTACCTGATCGGCCTCGAGATCGACGTGCGCGCGATCCGGCGCTCGGGCCGCGCGGTGCTCCTGGCGGGCCTGCTCCAGCTGCCGATCAACGCGATCCTGTGCCTCGCCGTCCCCGCGATCCTCGACGCGACCGGGCTGCTGGGGCCGCTCGGCCGCTACGGCACGCTCTACCTCGCCTTCGGGCTCTCCATCTCGAGCACGCTCGTCGTCGTCAAGGTCCTCTACGACAAGTTCGAGCTCGACACCCTCCCGGGCCGGATCACCCTCGGCGTGCTGGTCTTCCAGGACCTCTGGTCGATCCTCTTCCTGGCCGCCCAGCCGAGCCTCTCGGACCCGGAGGTCCTCCCCCTCCTCCGGTCCTTCGGTCTCGGGATCACCCTCGTGGTGGGGGCGTTCTCCCTCGCGAGGTACGTCCTGCCGTGGGTCTTCAAGACGGCCGCCCGCGTGCCCGAGCTCATGGTGCTCGGGGCGATCGCCTGGTGCTTCCTCGTGGCGGGGCTCGCGTCCAAGGCCGGCCTGTCCGCCGAGATGGGCGCGCTGACGGCCGGGCTCGCGATGTCCTGTCTGCCCTACAAGGCCGACGTCGTCGCCAAGGTGGCGACCGTCCGGGACTTCTTCCTGACGCTCTTCTTCGTGGCGCTCGGCCTGAAGGTCGCCGCCCCGACCTCCGGCCTGGGCCTCGCCGCGTTCGCCATCGCGGCGTTCGTGCTCCTGACCCGCTTCCTCGTCATGGTCCCGCTGCTGCGCGCGCTCCGCGCGGGCGACCGCGCCGCGCTCGTGGTCTCGATGAACCTCTGGCCGGTGTCCGAGTTCACCCTCGTCCTCACGGCGATCGGGCTGAAGCTCGGCCACGTCGAGAGCGTCGTCCTCGACCTGATCCTGTTCACGATGATCGTCAGCGCCGTGCTCGGCACCTACTTGATGACCGCGAGCCACGCGGTCTACCTGCGCCTGCGCCGCCTGTTCGAGCGCCGGGGGTGGGCCGGCGCGGAGTGCCCGGCGGACGTGGCGGGCCCGTGCAGCGCCCAGCACTCGATCGTGCTGCTCGGCTTCCACCGGATCGCGAGCGCCTTCCTCCACGACTTGGCCGAGCGGCACCCCGAGCTCCTCGACCGCGTCCTCGTCGTCGACTTCAACCCGCTGGTCCTCGACGAGCTGCGTCGCCGCAAGGTCGCGTGCGCCTACGGCGACCTCGGCAACCCCGACACGCTCCACCACATGGGCCTCGAGCACGCGAACGTGGCCGTGATCACGGTGCCCGACACGCTGCTCAAGGGCACGACGAACCGCCGCATCCTCGGCCACGTGCGCCACATCGCCCCGCAGGCGCGCGTGATCGCGACCGCGGAGACCGCGGCCGGCGAGGCGGCGCTGCTCGCCGACGGCGCCGCCGCCGTTCTCGTGGCCCCGCGCGCCGCGGGGGTGAGCGTGCTGGCCGACGTCCTGGCGCTGCACGACGGGCGTCCCGCGCCGTCCGCCGAGAGCGCGGTGAGCGTGCGCGACGAAGTGCTCCGGTGACCTCCGACGCGCCGCTGCGCGTTCTCACCTGGAACGTGAACGGCGTGCGCGCGTGCGAGTCGAAGGGACTCTCGCGCTGGCTGGCCGCCTCGGGCGGCGCGATCGTCGGCCTGCAGGAGGTCCGGGCGCAGGCGGACCAGGTGCCCGAGACGGTGCGCTGCACGCCGGGGTACGGGTTCCACGTCGTCGCGGCGAAGCGCCCCGGCTACAGCGGCGTGGGCCTTCTCTCGCGCCACGAGCCCGACGAGGTCGAGACGACGCTCGGCGAGGAGCGGTTCGACGCCGAGGGGCGCGTGCAGATCGCCCGGTTCGGCCGTCTCGTGGTCGTGAACGGCTACTTCCCCAATGGGAACGGGCCCGAGCGGGACAACAGCCGCATCCCCTTCAAGCTCGACTTCTACCGGGCCCTCTTCGAGCGCATCGAAGGGCTCCGCCGCGGGAAGCGCCGCGTGCTCGTCATGGGGGACTTCAACACGGCCCACCGCGAGATCGACCTCGCGCGCCCGAAGGAGAACGTCGGGACGAGCGGCTTCACGCCGATCGAGCGCGAGGAGCTGGACCGCTGGATCCGCGCGGGGTGGATCGACACGTTCCGCCGGGCGCAGCCAGCCGCCGGCCACTACTCGTGGTGGTCGCAGCGCATGGGCGTGCGCGCGCGAAACGTCGGCTGGCGCCTCGACTACGTCCTCGCCTCGCCCAACGTCCTGCCGTTCCTCCGGGACGCGTACCTGCAGCCCCACGTGACCGGCAGCGACCACTGTCCCGCGGGCGTGGACCTGGACCCGTCCATTCTGCAGCCGTAGCCGGCGCAGCCGCGACGCGGCCGCACGCCGCGTCCCCGTGCGAGCCAGTTGGATCGCGGGTCAATCTCCGACGGGAGCGGGGGTCGGGGTGCGGCGTCCGTCGGCGGAACCGCCTGCCGGGTATCCGCCGGGTCACCCACCTTCCCTGGGGGAGTCCAGAGCCCTCTGCGCCCAGTTGGGGAATGCCGCGAACAGGAATCGAACCAGGCTCCGGGTGCGCTCGTCCGGGGAGGCAGCGCGCGCGCGCACGAACGAGGCCACGGACTCCTCGAGAGGCGCCGTCGTCCACGTGCGCACGCGGTCCCCGCCCTCGCGCCGGATCCTCTCGTTGAGCTCGATGAACGCGCGCGTGGCCTCGAGGAAGTCCCTCGTGCCGGCGTCGGCGTTCGGGGACTCGGCGATCGCCGACTCGACGAACGGCGCCAGCGAGGCGAGGTACGCATCCTGCGAGCGCAGGTGAGCGGCGTCGCGACGGCCGAGGTTCTGCGCGTGCCCCACCATGATCCCCGCGAGGGCGTCTCCGCCCCTCACCCATCCCGACTCCGGCGCCGCCACGACGAACGGCCCGACGAAGAGCGCGCGATCCTCCGGCGCGAGGTTCGCATCCGCCGCGTCCGCCCCCGCGAAGCGACCCGTCGCCATGGCGGTGGCGGCGTCGGAGAGGAGGGAGGCCAACGCAAGCGCGCCCTCGACGCGCGGCGCATTCTCCATGATCAGGTGCACCCGGAGCGTGGCGACGCGGTTGCGCTGTCGCCCGGGTGGCAGGCCGGCGAGAGCCTCGTCGAGCCAGCGCACGGCCTCCCGCCAGCGCCCCCGCTTCGCGGCCGCGTACGCGCGTTCGACGACCGGCAGGGATGCATACAGCTCGTTCGATCCGTCCCTCACCCTCGCGTCGATTGGAACCTCTCGCGGCGTGCCTGCGTCGTCGGGTGCCGCGCCGAGGCTTCCGGCGTCCACTCCTCCCGCCGCCTGCGATCCGTCGCTCAAAGGAGCGACCGCGCCCGAATGCTCCAGCGCGGGATTCGGCGAGGGCCCTCGCGCCCCGTCCGAGGCGACGAGGTCCAGGAGGACAGCGCCGACGATGATCGCGACGAGAGCGAGACACCAGCCCGCCTCGCGTTGTGCGCCCCCCGTGCCACCGACGGTCCGGTTGGCCGGTCGGTCCCTCACGGAAGCTCCTCTCTCAGGAACGTGGGGTCCACGTGGTGAAGAGGCTAGTGGTCGCGGTCGCCCTCGCGGCCGCGGCGCTCGGGCGCGATCGCCTTCAGCGCCGCGACGAGCTCCGCCTTCTCCTCGGCCGAGAGGCGTGCCTCGGGGTGGAGCCAGAGGTACTTCGGCAGCGGCATCGCGCCTTCCTCGACCTCCTCGGCGGCCTCGTGCGCGTCCTTCTGCGGGCGGTCCCACGTCGAGAAGTTGAGGTGCTCGCGGGCCTCCTCCACGTCCCGCTGGACGAGCCACGACATCGGCGCGATGTGCGAGTACCAGGGCCAGACGACCTCGTGGCTGTGGCAGTCGAAGCACGCCCTCTGGGCCAGCCCGCGGGCGCGCGGCGAGGGCCACGCGGGTTCCCCGGTCACCGGCGGGTTGTCGTGGTCCCGGCCGTAGGGGATCGCCTGGATCAGCAGGAGGAGCACGATCCCGCCCAGGAAGACGCGCCACACGATGCGCTTCGCCATGGGACGACCCTCCGTGGGACCGACCATCGTAGCCGGTCGGGAGGCAGGCCTGCGGCGCCCTGCGCGACGCGCACGCTCAGACCGGCGTGGGCCCGTCGGCCGGAGCGTCCTCCCCGCCTCGCGTGGCGGTCCACCCGCTCTCCGGCGACCACGTCGCGCCGCACCCACGGCAACGGCGTTCCGGGTGATCCGGGAACACGACGCACCCGCCGAGCTCGACGTCGCCCCGCGCCGCTTCCTCCATGAGTCCGGGGCCCGGGAGCCCGTACACGATCCGCACGATCTGCGTGCTGCCGCAGACGCCGCAGGGCGTGGCTCGCGGTTTGGTCATGCGGCCGTCTCCACGCCCGAGGCCGCGGTCAGAGGGTCGCCGTCCCGTCCACCCGCGCGGCAGGGATCAGAGCCGCTCATAGACGCTCTTGTCGCCGGAGGGCAACGTGCGGAGCAACGTGTCGCCCGAGATCTGGTAGCGGCTCTCCATCCACGTCCCGCCGTCGGCACGCAGGCGGAGCACGCCGTCCTTCGCCTCCCAGACGCCCGTCGCGCGCTCGCCCTCGGTCGTGCCCAGGCTGCTCACCGACTTGTTCCACGTCGCGTAGCTCCCGTCGGCCTCGAGGACGAGGTGGTAATCGGTGGCCATCGAGAACTCGCCGCCCCCCCGCGCCTCCGTGTGGCGCCAGTGGCCGGTCAGCGCGGGGTCGCGCGAGCCCGGGGACGGCGAGGCGTCGGGAGCGGCCGTCGCAGTCGCCGCGCCCTCGGCCACGCGATGAAACGTCATCTCCGGCAGGTCGATCGTCTCGCCCGAGGGTCCCTTCACCGAGAATCGCGCGACCAGGCGGTCGCCCTTCGCCTCGAACACGAACGCCCCGCTCGTGCCCTCCACCTCCTCCCGTCCCTCGATGCGGCCCGGCGCGACGACGCGCCCCGTGGCCGTCCCCCCGCTCGACGTGACCGTCACGACGCCGTCCTTCTCCTCGAGGACGATCTCGGCGCCGCCGTCCGCCTCCGGGAGCCGGTAGCGGCCCGAGATGCCCGGCGCCGTGGACGAGGGCTCGCCCCCGCAGCCCGCGAGGAGGGCGAGCACGAGGGCGAGTGCACAGGTCCGCGTGCGGCGGGCGTGCGGGGCGGCGCGTTCGGTCAAGGGTCTCTCCTGGTCCGGCCGCGGAGCAGGCGTCGACTGCCGTCGCTCCGCAGCCCGGGCCGGGATCCTATCCGACGGGGATCCGCGACGCGTTCAGGCGCAGCCACTCCTCGAAGGTCTGGAGTCGCGGGTTGAGCGATCGGGAGACGCCGACGTCCCGCGCCCCGCAGAACTGGCGCTCGAAGTCCCGCTTGTACTGGAACATGTTCGCGAGGTCGTCGGCGCCCGGGAAGCCGAAGGTGCGGTAGATCTCGGGCGGCACGTACTGGTAGACGACTTCGCGGCGGAGCGCCTTCGAGAGCGCCGCCGCCATCTGCGTCCCCGTCAGGTGCTCGCCCGCGATGCCGACGGTCTTGCCCACGAGGTCGCCGCCCCGGCGAAAGACGCCGTAGGCGCATCGGCCGATGTCCTCGACGGCGATCCCCGGCAGCTTCTTGTCGGCCATCGGCAGCACGAAGGCGAGCTTGCCGTCCGCTCCCGGCTTGGGGCCCATGCCGAACTGGATCAGGTTGTCCCAGTAGAACGACGTCAGCAGGAACGTCGTGGGGACCGCGAGGGACCGGAAGATCTCGTCCGCGGCACCCTTGCCGTCGAAGTGGGGGACCTTCCAGCGCCCCCCGAGCGTGGGCATGCGCGCGTCGGACAGGGGGACGAGCTTGCGCGTGTCCTCCAGCGTGGACCAGACGGCGTGGGTGACGCCCGCGTCCTTGGCGGCCCGCGCCATCGCCCCGGCCTGCGCCGTCTCCTTGTCCGCCGAGAAGTGGTCCCAGAAGAACGTGACGCAGAACGCCCCGTGACAGCCCTGGAACGCACGCGTCAGGCTCGCGGCGTCGTCCACGTCGGCCGCGACGACCTCGGCGCCCCGCCGCGCGAACTCCTGCGCCTTCGCACCCTTCGGGTCCCGCGTGATCGCGCGGAGCGCGAACCCGCCCGCGGGGTCGTCGAGGATCGCCCGCGCGAGCCCGCCGCCCTGGGCACCCGTCGCTCCGACGACGGCGATGATCTTCTTCGCCATGTGCTGCCTCCTGCGTCCGTCGGGCCGCCCTCGATCGCGTGCGACCCCGGACCGCGTCGGAAGGCTACCCGGTCGCAGAGCCTCGCGTCCCGGGCACGGCCGAATCCCTCGGGACGGGCGTCCCGTCGGGCGCCGGACCCCTGCGGCCGCGCGCGAGCAGGGCGACCAGGGCGTAGAGGACGGCCGCGGCCGCCGCCACGCGCGGGATCCCGAAGGTCGACCCGAGGAGGGGGGCGCCCGCGGACGCCGCGACCGACGCGCAGCCGTTCACGGCGAGCGCCCACGGGACGGACGTCCGTGGGAGTCGGGCGAGCCCGCACGGGAAGGGCATCCCCATCGGGAACGCGACGACCGCGCAGACGAGGGCCACGAGGAGCGGGTCGCTCGGCAGCAGCGCGCAGCCCGGCACGGCGAGCAGCGCGGCGGCGAGCGCGGCGCGGCGCAGCGGAGCGCCCAGCCGCTCCGCCGCGAGGCTCCCGACGCCCGACCCGACGAGGAAACCGCCGATGACGGCGGCCGCCGCGAGCGTCGGGCTCCCGAGCGTGACCATCGCTCGCGAGAGGAAGGCCATCTCGAGCAGCATGTAGGCGAGGCCGAGCGCGAGGAACAGCGGGGCCGGCGCCCGCGCCGCGCGCGACAGGAGGAGCGGGCCCAGCAGCAGGAGCAGCCCGAGGCCCGTCACCTGCAGGAAGCCCACGACGGAGACGAGGAAGGCCCACTCGACGAACGGCGTCGCCCGCCGGTCGAGTGCGTCGGAGAGCCGCGACCAGCGCGAGTACCGATGGAAGTAGGGTCGGTCGTCGGTCGTCGGCTCGACGTCGTAGGGATAGTCGGGTCCGGGGCGCACGAGGGGCGTGTCCGTCACGTGCCGCGGGCGCTCCGGACGCTCCGTGTCCGGGCGGAGCACGTCGAAGCCGAATCGGTCGCAGAAGGCGTGCAGGCGCCGAGTCTCCTCGGCGTCGAGCGCCCGGTGGCGCAGCAGCACGCAGACGCGGTCCATCGAGGCCGCCGCCACGACATGCGGGGTCACGCGCTCCGCCGTGAGCAGGAGGCGCAACTCGGGGCGCGGCGGGGTCGACCGGGGCGCGCTCACGGCCAGCGCCCCGTCCGGCCCGACGCGCGAGAGCGCGAGGGCGAGGCCCTCGACCGTCAGGAGCGGGGCCTCCGCGAGGGGGTCCCCCCGCCCCACGTGGTGGACGATCAGGTCGCGAGGCTCGGAAGCGGCCTCGAGCCAGGCGCGCGGCTCCCGGACCACGCCAGGCGCGCCGGAGAGGTCGAGCAGGTCCTCGTGGGCCTCGACGACGAGGTCCGCTCGCGCGAGGTCGGATCCCACGCCGAGGACGAGCGCACGCGTCCGCCCGAGCATCGCGAAGGGCAGCGCGCCGAGCGTGCGGTCGAGGTACTCCGAGGGCCCGAGATCCTTCACGGCGACCAGGTGCCCGTCCTGGAACAGCCCCTGCTGCCGCGGCGGCAGGAGATCGGACTCGAGCGAGAGGCCGGGCGCGTCGTGGAACGCCTCGCTCGCGACGAGGTCCACCCGCCCGAGCGGCGCGTGCCGCGTCGCGAGCACCTCCCCGCCGGGCGTCGCCGGAAGGTCCTTGAACGGCGACATCGGGATCCTCGCGCCGCCGAGGGCCGCCGCCGTCAGGGCGCCGGCGACGGCGCATGCGATCGACCAGCGGCCGCCGAGGAGCGCGGCGCCGCCCGCGGCGACGACGGCGACCCACCCGAGCACGGCCTCTGGCGCGTCCAGCGTCAGCAGGGGCGCGGCGAGGAGCGCGCCGGCGCCCGACCCGAGGAGGTTCGCCGCGTACGTGGGCCCGGGTCGCGCCGCGGCGAGGGAGAGCGCGATGGACACGCCCAGCGCGCCCGCGAGGAAGGGCAGGAGGAAGATCCCCTCGAGCGCCAGGAGCCGGAGCCACTGCGCGGGCTTCCAGCCCACCTCGAGGACGTTGAAGTCGACCCCCGCGGCCGCGTGCAGGCTCGCGGGAATGAGGGCCGCGTGGAGCGCGATCGCGACGGCGAGCGCGCGCCGCGACACGAGGCGGGGCCGCAGCGCGAGGAGGGTCCCCGCGCCGCCGAAGCCCAGCAGCGCGACGGCCACGACGAGGGCGGCCGCGTGGTGGTACCAGGCGATCGAGAGCACGCGCAGCAGGCAGACCTCGTGCGCGAGGAGCGCCGCGCTGAGGAGGAAGACCGCGGCGGTCAATCGCCCTTGCGCCCGAGCGACCCCGTGAGCGGCACGAAGGCCACCCCGTAGAGGCTCCGCGTGCGGACGCGCCCGTCCTCGTCCTTCTCGACGAGCACGAGGTCCTGGCGCTGGAACGGAGGGCCGACCGGGATCACGAGCCGACCGCCGGGCTTCAGCTGACGGACGAGGGGCGGAGGGACGTGGGGGGCCGCGGCCGTGACGATGATGGCGTCGAACGGCGCCTCCTCCGGCCACCCGTGATAGCCGTCGCCCTGGCGCACCGTGACGGTCGTGTAGCCCAGCTCACGAAGCGTCGTCGCGGCGCGCTCCGACAGGGCCGGCTTGATCTCGATCGTCCAGACGTGCGGGGTGATCTCGGCGAGCACCCCGGCCTGGTAGCCCGAGCCCGTCCCGATCTCGAGCACCCTCGAGGTCGGCAGGAGGCGCAGCTCCTCCGTCATCGAGCCGACGATGGTCGGCTGCGAGATGGTCTGGTCCTCGCCGATGGGCAGGGGACGGTTCTCGTACGCCTCGCCGAGGACCTTCCCGGGAACGAAGGCGTGCCGCGGGCAGTCGCGCATCGCGCGCAGGACGACCGGGTCGCGCACGCCCTGCGCGACCAGCGCCTCCGCGATCATCGATTCGCGCTCGGCGACCCGCTCGCCGCGCGCCTTTCCGAGGGCGGCGGAGACCTCGCGGGCGGGGGGCGGCGCATCGGTCGACGTCAGCCGCGGCGTGCGTTGCGCCGGAGGACCCGTCGGCGCACCTCGACCGCAGCCGGGAAGCCCGCAGGCGAGCGCGGCGACGAGCGCCATCCACCTCATGCGCTCGATCGTACGCGGGCTCTCGCGGTCGTGTGGCGCACCCCGGCCCGCCGGGGGCGTCAGCCGCCCCCGCCCGATCGCTTGCGGATCATGGCCTCGCGGCCCGCCTTGCCGATCGACTTCCAGCGGGCGCGTGCCGCACGCGCGAGCGCGGGATCCTCCTTCCGCGCGAGATAGGCCTGCTCGCGGCACATGTGGCGGTAGTCCTCGAGGCGCTCGGCGGGCACCGCGCCGCGCGCGACGGCGTCGAGGACCCCGCAACCGGGCTCCGGTCCGTGCGTGCAGTCGCGGAAGCGGCACGCCGACGCGAAGGCGAGCAGGTCATCGAACGCCCGCTCGACGGCGTCGCCGTCCGTCCACACGGCGAGCTCGCGCAGGCCGGGCGTGTCGATGACGAGCGCTCCGGAGGGGAGGGCGAACATCTCGCGCACGGTCGTCGTGTGCCGACCGCGGCCGTCGTGGAC
The DNA here is from genome assembly GCA_035537895.1 of Planctomycetota bacterium. Lineage (GTDB taxonomy): Bacteria > Planctomycetota > PLA2 > PLA2 > JAEUHO01 > DATLLK01. The sequence goes on along the minus strand of DATLLK010000060.1, from coordinate 3,660 downwards.
CCGGACGGGGCCGGTCGCGAGCGCGTCCGTCCCCGAGAGCCGGTTGACGAGCGTGGATTTGCCGACGCCGGAGGATCCGACGAGCGCCGACGTCGTCGCGGGGCGCAGGAGCGCGGCGAGGCGTTCGACGCCCTCACCCGTCGCCGCGCTGACCGCGACGACGGGCGCGCCGACCGCGAGCGCCTCGGCCTCGTGCACGCGCCCGTTGAGGTCGTCCGCGAGGTCGGCCTTCGTCAGGACGACCACGGGCTGCGCGCCGCTCTCCCACGCGACCGCGAGGTAGCGCTCGATGCGGGCCGGGTTCCAGTCGAGGTCGAGCCCGCAGGTCACCAGAACGTGGTCCACGTTCGCGGCGAGGACCTGCGGGGCCATCGCGCGCCCGGCCGCCTTGCGCACGAGCGCGGTGCGGCGCGGCAGCACCGCGACCGCCGTGGCTCGCGCCTCGCCCGGCCGTGGCGCCACGGCGAGCCAGTCACCGACGGCGGGGAGGTCCTCCGCGGTCTCGGCTTCGAATCGGAGGCGGCCGGCAGGCTCCACGAGGAGCTCGCCGATCGCCGAAACGGCACGCCATCGGCCGCCGGGTGCGGCGACGACGCGGGCCAGGAGGAGGTCGGGTCGGCCCAGGGCTTCGTGGGCCCGGGCCGTGCGGGGGTCGAGCCCCCAGGCGACGAGATCGATCACGGTGTCGTTCCTCGAACGGGGACGGGGTGCGGCCCCGGTCGTCGTGGAACGGCGAACGCGGGGCGCGAGCGGCCGGGGAACGGCCGAGTCGTCGTGGGATCGGCCCCGTGTCGTCGATCGCCCCCTCGATGGGGGCTGCTGCGCGGAACGAGCCTCTGGGAAGGCCCTTACGGCTGGCGCGCGGCGGACGCGAAGGGGGCCCGGCGGACCGAGGCAGCGGCGATGCGCATCGGGGGGCCCTCCTTGTCGTGAAGGGGGCAGGATACCACGGCGCGTCCTTTGCACTCTGGGCGGGGCGTGCGGCATAGGATGCCGCCCTCGGCGATGGGCCCGGGTGGGCCGGCACGGCCGCGAAGGGATGGACGCATGCTCGCACGCGTGGACGCCGACGGGGTCGTGTTGCGAGCCGCCGCGGGCGCGGACGCGACGGTCGTCGCCCGCCTCGATCGCGGCGCGCTCGTGGTTCTCGGATCGCCGCCGACGCTCTCCGGTGAGGACTGGGTGGGGGCGACCCTGCTCGACGGACGGACGGGCTGGCTGCCGACCACCGTGGCCCTGCGCGTGCTCCCCGAGGTCACCCTGAGCCAGGCGGAGGCGGAAGTGCTCGACCGTCCGGGCTCCCTCGGGACGCCCGTGCGGACGCTGAAGAAGGGGGCCCGCTTCCACGTTCTGCGAACGGTCGAGGAGCCGGGCGGGGACTGGGTCGAGATCCGCCAGCCCTCGGGCGCGGGCGGCTTCCTCCCCGCGAAGACGCGGACTGCGCGCGCGGTCGAGGTGAGCGACGGCGGCGCGTTCGGCCTCGAGGCGCGTGGCATCGAGCGCGGCGTGCTCGGCGGCATCGCGATGATGGCGATCGCGGTGGTCTGGTTCGTGGTGGCCTACAAGGGCGGACTGATCTTCTACTACCCGCCGGTCCTCTTCCTGATCGGGCTGTTCGCGGTCGTTCGCGGCCTCTGGACGGGAAACCTGCGCGGGCGGCGGGATACCGCCTCGGGGGCCGGATCCGGCGACGCCTCGCCGGCGCGCTGGAGCCCGTGGATCCGCCGCGTGACGCTCGGCGGCGTCGTCCTCGTGGCGATCGCCGTCGCCTTCCTGTCCCGAAGGGAAGGCGAGGCGCAGCCGTCCTCGCTGTGGCTCGCGAACGGTCTCGACGTCCCCGTCCGCATCGACGTCGACGGCCACGTGGCCCGCGTCGGCCCGGGCGCCTCGGTCGGGATCGGCGCGAAGGCCGGCTCGCGGCACGTCGTCGCGCGCACCGAGGCCGGGGCGACGCTCGAGGAGCTCGACGTTAAGGACCCCGCCGACGAGTCGTTCGCGCTCTACAACGTGCTGGGGGCGGCGACCGTGGTCGTCGCGGAGGTGGTGTACGGCACCTCCACGAGCCTCGACGCGCGCCGACCGAAGGAGCCCAAGGTCCTCGCCGGCGAGTCCTGGAGCGTCGGTCGCCACGTGGAGCACCCGTTCGAGGACGCTCCGGAGACCATCCAGATGGCGCGGGGGACCGAAGTGCGGAGGACGGCGACGCTCCTCGAGGGCGGCTGGCGCACGACGGTGAATGTCCTCTTCGGCCGCGGCGAGAAGGAGCGCGCGGCGCAGCTGGCGACCCGCGTCGCCCTCGAGCAGGGCGACGAGGCCTCGTTGCTGTTGGCGGGCTACCTGTCGGCGGAGCAGGACGCGGCGGCGGCGCTCGAATTCGGCGAGCGCGCGGCCCTCCGGTACCCGGCGTCGGTCCAGTCCCACCGGATCGTTCAGGAGGCGCTGGAGCGGCTCGGGCGCAAGGACGAGGCGCTCGCGCGCTATCGCGCGGCCCGGGAAGCGGACCCGACGTCGGCGCGAGCCACGTACCTGTACGCGCGGCTCCTCCCCGCGGCAGAGGCCCTCCCCGTCCTCGAGCGCGCCGTCGCCGAGCATCCCGCCGATTCCTGGCTCCGCCAGTCGCTCGCGTGGAACCTGTTCAGCACGCGGCGGTTCGAGGCCGCCGTCCCGCACTTCGAGCACGTGCGGGAGGAGGACGTGGGCGCCGAGACCTTCCCCCTCTCCCTCTACGCGCGCGCGCTCGCGGCCTCGGGCAGGACGCCGCAGGCGCAGCGCCTCGTCCTGGGGCGGGTCGGTCCGGGCACATGGGAGACCCTCGTCCTGTACGGGCGGCTCGCGCGTCGGCCCGACGCGGACGCGACCCTCCCCGCGGCCCTGGACCTCGTCCCGAACCTCGCGCCCCGCGAGCTCGCGCACGACGGCGCGCGCGCCCTCATGGCCGGCCGGTGCCGCGATGCCGCGGGGTTCGCGAAGCACGCGAAGGCCATCGACGACCCGGCGGTCCGCGAGGCGGCGCGAATCGAGCTGCTCTCGGCGACGGACCCCGACGCGGCGGCCGAAGCGGCGATCGCGGCCTCCCCCGCGACGCGTGCCGGCCTCGACGCCCTCGCGAGCCTGATCGTGTCGTGCGAGCTGGTGCGCCGAGAGCGCGAGGACCTCGCCCGGGAGGTCTTCGAAGCGTGCGTCGTCGAGTCGGCCGGCGCGCTCCGCTTCGAGGGCCTCGCGTCGCCCGCGACCGGCGCGGCGAACGGGAACCTCGACTTCGAGCTTCGGGCCGCCCTCTACGCCGCGGCGGCCCGCCGGGCGACGGAGCCCGCGGAGCGCGACCGCCTCCTCGCCGATGCGAAGGCCCACGACATCCTGCGCTGCGTCGTCCCGTAGGGAGCGCTCAGCCCGGCCTATTCACGAGACGCCGAGGTTGGGGGCCGCGCCTTGGGCCCGGGCGTGTCGTACACCCCCTCGCGTCCCAACGTCGCCTCCACGAAGCGGCCGCTCCTCGACGTGATGCTGCAACACGCGGTCGTCGCGGCCGCTTCGCGCCCGGGCCCAATCCATCGGCCCCAACCGCGGGGTGTTCTCGCCAAGACCCTCCAGGGGGCCTCGACGCTCGTGCATAGACCGGGCTACGGCGTCGTGCCCGCGCCCTCCGCCCGCCGACGGCGG
>DATLLK010000059.1:0-2490 GCA_035537895.1 Planctomycetota bacterium | reverse complement strand
GGACCTGCGCCGGCCCTCTCCCGAGGGACCGCCGCCCCACGCGCACACCGTCTCGGCCACGCCACCGCTCGGCGGCGTGCGGGGCGGGAAGTAGGGCGTCCGCTCGTCCAGCCGCCGCCCGTGCTCGTCCGAGAAGATCGGCGCGTCGGGCGGCCCCTCGATCCGCAGCATGCCGCGCTCGTAGAGGGCGTGGTGGTAGTCGCACAGGAGGTCGAGCGCGTCGGCCTCGCGGCTGCTCCCCTCACGATGCGGCACGCGGTGCGAGCGATGCACCCAGTACGCGTTGTCGCAGAAGGGAACCCGGCACCGGTCCTCGCTGCGCCCGCGGACCGCTCGATCGACTTCGCTCGGTACGTAGCGGCTGCCCGGGATCGCGGCGGTGTCGGGGAGCCGGCGCGTGCCGGGCGTCGTGCGCAGAGGGTCGCGCTCGTCGAGCCAGTCGTGGACGACGATCCCGATCACCTGCCCGAGCGTCAGCGGCGCGTGCGCGACGCGCGAGGTGAGCTCGCTCGCGCGCTCGATCTCCTCGCGCGTGGTGCGCGTCACATGGGCCGTCACCGTGACGACGGGCTCGGCGGCCCGGATCTCGTCGCGGCGACGAAGGAAGTTGCGGCGCAGTTCCTTCGTGCTGAGCGTGCGCGCCCACTCCGGCCACGGGTCGGAAGACCTTGCCTCCACGGGCCACGTCGAGACGGCACCCAGGATGGCGCCCGACGCGATGGGGACCGTGCCGTTCTCGACGCTCTCCGCCAGCTTCGGGTCGGCCGCCAGCGCGAGCGAGAGATCCTCCAGCTCGCGGACCTCCCAGGCGGAGAGCCCGTTCATCTCCCCCAGATGCGCGATGGACGAGGCGCCGAGGCACAGGTGAGCCCCCGTCCGTCGCACCTCCGCCACGGCGAGGGCGCCCCGGAGCGCGATGCGCCGGCGCTCGGCCGCCATGGCCCGGAACTCGGCGATCGCCGCCGCGCGGGCGCTCTCGGGTCCCAGAGTCAGTTCGTATCCCAACACGAACGGAACGCTAACACGACCCACCGACAGTGGTGGGCGCCCTCGCGCAATCGGAGCCGGAGAAGAGGGCTGGAGCCCGCTACTTCGCGGCGCCTGCCGAGGCCGTCGCCTCCGGCCGGATCAGCACGCGCACGGCCGGACGCGAGAAGACCTCGTTCGCCGCGCGGACGACGTCCTCGCGGGTGACGCCCTTCAGGCGCGCGAACCACTTCGCGTCGTGGTCGTAGCCCTGGCCGAAGAGCTCCGAGACCGCGTCGCCGGCCACGACGTCGGCGTTCGACGCCTTCTGGAGCGCCTCCCAGCACATCATCATGTCCTTCGCGCGGGCGAGCTCGTCGTCGGTGAACTTCCCGGCGCGCATGTCGGCCACGGCGCCGTCGATGATCCCGAGGACCGTCGCCTCGTCCTGCGGCGAGAAGTCGGTCGTGATCTGGAAGTGGCCCGCGCGGTCGCCCGGGAACGCGGAGCTCGCGACGGCGTACACGTAGTCGGCCTTGCCCTCGCGCAGGCGTGCGTGGAGCCACCCCTGGCCGCCGAACATCGCGTTCATCACGGCGAGGCCCGCGCGCTCCGCCTCCTGCTGGCGCGAGTACGCACGCCAGGCGAGGCCGTAGTTCGTGCGGATCTGCCGGTTCTTCAGCTCGACCGTGCGGCCCTCCACGGGCCCCTTGTCGTCGCGCGCGAAGGAGGCGGGGACCTCGCCGCGCGCCCAGTCTCCGAAGCGGCGACGGACCTGCGCCTCGACGGCCGCGGGGTCCACGTCGCCGTAGACCGCGAGCACGAGGTTGTTCGGCCGCGCGTAGCGGTCGTAGAGCGCGCGCACCTTCGCCGCGTCGAACGAGGACACGGTCTCCTTCGTCCCGAATCGCTGGCGCCGGTAGGGGCCCTCCGTGTAGAGGGACTCGCGCAGGACGCGGCTCATCGTCTCCGCCGGGTTGACCGCGAGGTTGGGCAGGACGCGATCGAGGACCTGCCTCTTGCCCTGATCCACCCAGGCCGCGTCGATCGCGGGCTCGCGCAGGACGTCGGCCATCACGTCGAAGGCGCGCTCGAACTGTTTCGACGTCGCGTGCATCTTCACCTGCCACGAGTTGTTCGCGCTCTCCGCCGATAGGTCCATCCCCAGCTCGTCGAGCGTCCGGAGGAGGTCGGGGAAGGGGCGGCCCTTCGTGCCCCGCCAGAACGTGCTCGACATGAGGAGGAAGAGGCCGTTCGTCGCGTCGTCCTCGTGGATCACGCCGCCGTGGAACGTGGCCACCACGTCGACCATGCCGAAGTCGGGCACGCGCTTGACGAGGAGGGTGAGCCCGTTGTCCAGCGTCACCTTGCGGACCTCCCCCTCCGCCTCCCGCTCCGCCGCCGCCGTCGCCTCCGCGGGTGGCTGGGGGGGCGTGACGATCACGACGTTCAAGCGGTCGTCGCGGAGCCATCGGCGGGCCGCGTCGCGCACCTGCTCGGGTGTCACCTTCTCGGACCGCTACC
>DATLLK010000058.1:0-9506 GCA_035537895.1 Planctomycetota bacterium | reverse complement strand
GGTCGAGGATCCCCGGGATCGCGCGCGGGATGCCGGCGCCCATGAGGACGTAGTCGACCCCGGCGAGCATCGCGCCGAGCAGCGAGGGCAGGGTCACGAGCTGGACCTTCTCGAGCAGGTTGATCCCGATGAGGCCCTCGTGCCCCTCCCGCGCGAGCAGGACCTCGGCGAAGCACGCGACCGCCGTCAGCTCCGTCAGCGCGCGGCTCGCGGGCCACGCCGGCACCGGATGGGACCGGAAGGGCGCTCCGCTCGCCACGCCGCCCGGGACGAAGTACGCGTCGAGGATCCGCCGCGCGACCTCCGGCGCCGGGAAGCGCGCCAGCGCGCGCCGCGTCGAGCCGTCGGGGTCGCCGCGCTGGAGCCGCCGGACGAGCACCGTCGCCACGGCCGTCCCCGACACGACGCCCAGGTGGCCCGCGCGCGACACGGCGCGAGCGAGCCGCCAGCTCGAGACGGCCACGCCCATCCCGCCCTGGATGATCGTGGGTTGGCGCATGCGGGACGGGGCCGTCAGCTCGCGGCGGGGGCCGGGGTGCCCGACGCGATCGCGCGGAGGATCTCGTCCTCGGAGACGAACTTCACGCGGGGGCGGCCCGACGGCTCGCCGCGGGCGACCTCCATCGACTCGACCTTCGACCACTGGTCGAACGAGATCCACCGCACGCCCTTGCGCTCCAGCAGGGCGGGCAGCGCGTCGCGGGAAGGATCCTGCGGCGAGGGAATCGAGCCCGCGCGCAGGTCCTCGAGCATCGCGCGCACGGTCTCGACCGCGCAGCCGCGGTTCGTGCCGATGACGCCCGACGGACCCCGCTTGATCCAGCCCGCGGCGTAGAGGCCCGGGACGGGCTGCTTCGTCGCGAGGTCGGTGACGCGGCCCTGCTCGTGGGGGATCGTCCCCCAGTCGTCGCGGAACGGGACGCCCGGCAGCGCCACGCCGCGGTAGCCGCCCGAGCGGAAGACGAGGCCCGTCGGGACGTCCTCGAACCGGTCCGTCGCCGTCGCCTTGACCGACCCGTCCTTCCCGCGCGTCAGCGCGTTGCGCACGAGGCGGATCCCCGTCACCCGGCCGTTCTCGCCGCGGATCTCGGTGGGGGAGAGCAGGAACCGGATCACGAGGCGCTTCGCCCGGGCCGAGGCGCGCGGCAGGGCGTACTTGTTCAGCTGGGCGACCTTGCTCTCGACGAGCCGGTCGGGGTGCGCCGCGAGCTCCTCGCGGCTCACGTCGTCGAGCGCCATCTCCTCGGGGAGCGTGACGGCGTCGGCGCCCTCCATGTCCTCGAGCTCCTCGACCTCGGAGTTCGTGAACGCGGCCTGGGCGGGCCCGCGGCGGCCGACGAGCAGGACCTCCTTCACGCGGCTCTTCCGCAGGGTCTCGAGCGCGTAGTCGGCGATGTCGGTCTTCGCCAGCTCCTCGGGCGTGCGGCAGAGCATGCGGGCGACGTCGATCGCCACGTTGCCGACGCCGATCACGACCGCGCGCTCCGTCCCGAGGTCGAACGTCAGGTGCCGGTAGTCGGGGTGGCCGTTGTACCAGGCGACGAACTCCGTCGCGGGGTGGCTGCCGACGAGGTCCTCGCCGGGGATCCCGAGCCGGCGGTCCGTCTGGGCGCCCGTCGTGAACGCGACCGCGTGGTAGCGGGCCTTCAGCTCGTCGAGCGTCACGTGCTTGCCGAACTCGACGCTGCCGAACCACCGCACCGCCCGGTCGCTCGCGATCTTCGCGTAGACCTTCGTGACGGCCTTCATCTTCTGGTGGTCGGGCGCGACGCCGTAGCGCACGAGCCCGTAGGGCGACGGGAGGCGGTCGAGCATGTCGACCGTGACCGCGAGGTCCTTCTGCGTGAGGAGGGTCTGGGCGACGTAGAACCCGCTCGGGCCGCAGCCGATGACCGCGACGCGCAGCGGGTTGTCCTTGCTTCCGACGATGGCCATGGGAGCACAGGTTATCGGCCAACGCCCCCGCCGCCGACAACCGACGCGATCGGATCGCGGGGGACGGCGCCCCGGGCGAGGGGCGCCGCCCGGGGCGCGGGCGGCCGGGACCGCGTCAAGGCCGTTCGGGGAGTCGCCGCTCCGCGGCGGGTTGCGACATTCAGGTTGCACAGCCCATCGCGGGCAGGACCCACCGCTGCATCGCGAACCACAGGCCGACCACCCCCAGGATCCAGGCGAGGGTGCGGAGGAGGTCCTTCCCGGTGGTCACCGTGTCGCTCATCGCGCGATCATCCCTCGTTCCCGGCGGCGCGGCGCAGGACCGACTCGAAGTCGTGCTCGAGTCGCTCCGCGGCGGCGGCGTGCTCGGGATGGTCGAGCAATTCGACGAGGCGCGTCGGCCGGATCGTGGACAGGCGGGTGGTGCCCCGGTCCGTCTCGTAGGCCGCGATCCGCCACGTCGTCGCGTCGGCCCTGGCGCGGGACGCCTCGTCCCGTGCGATCCCGGGCAGCGGGTCCTCGACCTCGATGACGAGGCTCCCGCGGCCCTCCCTCCCGGACGCGCGGAGAGCGGGACGTCCGTCCGTGGTCGCGGTCACTCGGTACCCGCGCTCGGCGAGGGCCGCGGCGAGGTCGGCGCGGAGCCGTTCCAGGGGTTTCACGGACTCGACGGACAGATGCACGCGCGCACTGTACCGGCCGGCTCGGGCCGGCAGGTCGGCCGACCCGGGAGAGGAAGCGGCGGCACGGCTCAATCCCGGCGGAGGGCGGACCGAATCACGGATGGGGAGCCCGCGTGGCGGGACCGCTTCGTCGTCCCGATCGGCGCTCCCGTGAGGTGGACGATGGACGTCTCGATGTCGAAGTGGGCGGCGCTCGCGGTCCTCGGCGTGACCTTCGGGGGTGGTTCGCTGGCGGGCTTCGCGCTCCGCGGTTCCTGTGCACCGGGTCCGGCGCTCGCCGCGCCCTCGGACCTTCCTCCCCCGATCGAGGGGGGGGTGGACCTGCCCTCGCCGCGGGCCGCGCCCGCGCCCTCGGTTCGTTCGGTGCCGACGCCCGGGGCGTGGTACCGAGTGGGGACCGGGGACACCCTGTCCGAGGTGAGCCAGAAGGCCTACGGGACCTCACGGCGCGTGGCCGACCTCGTGCAGGCGAACCCCGGGCTCGACCCGCGCCGCCTGCCCACGGGCACGCTGGTCTACGTCCCGAAGGGCAGCGAGTCGCCCGGCTCGACGTCCTCTGGTCGGACGGGGCTCTCCGGTCGGACCGGCGCGGGCCGCTGACCCCGCCGGGCACGTCGGCTCCCGGGCGCGGAGGTCACCGGCGATGGCCCGCACCTACCTCGTCGACGCGCACAACGCGCTGTACCGCCTGTTCGACCCGGCGCCCGAGAGCGCCGACGAAGGCCGCCGGCGGCTCGTCGAGCGCGCGGGGCACGCGCTGCGCCTCCACGGAGCGGGGGCGGCGCGCGCCCACCTCGTCTTCGACACGACCCCGGCCGGGCGCCTTCGGGCGGGGACGCACGGGCGCGACGGCGGCGTCTCGTGGTCCTACGCCGACGGCTCGGCCGACGAGGAGATCCTCCGCCTCGTGCGCGAGAACGACGGGCGGGACGCGGGCCGCCAGATCGTCGTGGTCACCGACGACCGCGAGCTGAAGGGACGGGCCCGTCAGCTCGGCGCGGAGGCGCTCGCGGTCCACGACTGGTTCGTCGCGAAGGACGTCGAGGAGGAGCGCAAGGCCGCGCGCGCCGGCCCGCCGCTCACGGCGGCGGACTTCGGCATGACCGACGACGTGATCGACCTGGACGGGACGCGCCCCGACGATCTATAGCCCGCGGGAGGGCTACCCGCGCAGCAGCCGCGCGAGGACCGTGGCGAGGGGCGCGAGCAGGCGGAGCAGGATCGACTGGCCCTCGCTGCGGCCGAGGTCGCGGTAGAGGCGCTCCAGGTGCTCGGACTCGAGGATCGCGAGCACCACGTCGAGGCGGGCGCCGACCTCCTCCGTCGTGACGGGCGCCCGGCGGTCGTCCACCTGGGCCCAGCGCTGCCGCGCCTCGAGGACGATCGTCCCGAGCCGGTGCGCCTCCTCCCGCATCCGCTGCGCGATCCGGCGCTTCAAGCGCATCCAGGGCGGGACGAACGTCAGCAGGAGCAGGCCCGCGGTGATCCACAGCCCGATCCACTCGGCGAGGCCGCCGCGCACCGCGAGGACGTAGATGCCCGTGACGACCGTGTAGCCGAGCAGGATCGAGGCGCCCTGCGCGCTCATCAGCAGGAACGGCCGGTAGTGGCGCTCGTGGAGCACCACCTCGAGGGGGGCGGCGAAGTCGTGCCGCTCGATCGTGCGGATCGTCAGCGCCGCGAAGCCGATGAGCAGCACCCAGACGTAGGACGTGAGCACCCACTCGACGCACCAGAGCGCGCCGAGGACCGCGTCGCTCGGGGCGACGTGCCCCACCGATCCCTGCGCGTCGGAGCTGGCGAGGAAGTCCGGGCCGGTCACGTGCCGAAGGTCGGCCCACGCGAGCGGCGCGGCCAGCGCGATCGCGACGAGGACGCCCGCGGGGCCGAGGAGCCGCTCCATCCGTCGGCGGGCCTCGCCCGCGCCCGCGGTCAGGCGCGCGACGCCGTCGAGGAAGTGCCGGGAGTAGGCCGTCGTGAAGAGTCGCATCACGACGAGGTGCACCGCGAACCAGGGCGGCTGCGCGAGCCAGATGCGGGAACCGAGGAATCGTCCCTTGTCGGGGGCGAGGATCAGGCCGAGCGTCCACGCGGCGAGCGGGATCGCCAGCGCCACCGCGACGAAGGGGATCGGGCGGCGCGGGAGCCATCGGTCGATGAAGCCGGTGCGGGTCCCGCGCAGGGAGAGGTGCGCCTCGAGGTCGTCCCCGACCGGCGCCGGCGGCGCACCGCCCGGCTCGCCCGCGCCGGCTCTCACTAGGGATCCCGCGCGACGACGAGCCAGCCGGCGTCGCACTCGAGCGGCCCCGCCACGTCGCCGCCCTTCAGCTTCGAGATCCCCGTGAGCAGGGGCCCGCCGTAGCGCGCGAGCAGGTGGCCCGTGACGATCCCCTTGGCCTCCTTCGACAGGGGATCGTCGGACCCCGCGGCGACGAGGTCGGCCACGCCTTCCTTCGCCGCCTTCTTCCACTCGGCGGCGCGCGCCGCGGCCTTCGCCTTTGCGGTGGCCTTGTCGGGCGCGCCGGCCGGAGCGCCGCGGTGACCGGCCTCGAAGACGACGCCGACGCGGAACGCGTGCCCCTTGCCCTTCGCGGCGGGGGTGTCCGCGGGCGGGGGGACCTCGGCGTCCGGCGCGAACGGCACGCGCAGCGTCTCGCTCGGCGCCTTCGAATCGAGGAGCCACGCGAGCGCCTCCTGCGCGTACGTCTCGTGGGGGAGCTTGTGCTCGAGGTCGGTGACGGCGAGGACGCGGCCGACGACCGCCTTCTCCGTCGCGGCGACCGCGGCCTGGAACCCCGCGAAGTTGCCGTCCTTCGTCCCGAGCATCACGACGACGCGGGCGCCCTTCTGGGCGCCCGAGGGCGTCATGGGCGCGGCCGACGTGCACACGCCCGCGAACGCGGCGGGACGCGCCTGGTACGTCCGCAGGCTCATCGTCCCGCCCGCGCTGTGGCCGAGCAGCACGACGCGCCTCGCGTCGATGCGCGGGACGCGCGCGAGCGTCGCGTCGAGGCAGGCGAGGATCGCCTTCACGTCGGGGTCGCTCCAGGAGTGGCCCATGCCCTGGTCCGTCTGGAGCTCCGTGCTGCCTTCGCAGGCGAGCACGTACATGTCGCGCGGCCGGGCGGCGGAGGCGCCGTACTGGAGCAGCCCGGTCGCCGTGCCCCCGTGGCCGTGGAGCGCGATCAGGAGCTCGGCCTTCGCGCCCTCCGCGGGGGCGGCCGCGGGCTCGACGAGGTAGGCCTTCATCGGGGACGGGGACCGCACCTTGAGGATCGTGCGCCCGTCCTCCTCGCTCCACTCGGCCGGCGCCGCCTCGTCCTTGCCGCCGCGCCCGAACGCGCCCGGCGCAGCGACGGCGAGGATCGCGGCCGCGAGCAGCAGCGTGCGCCCCGCGCGGGCGGCGACAGCCTGACGCGCACCAGGCGGGACGGGTCGTACCGAGCGCATGGGCCCTCCGCGTGCGGACCGCGACGACCCGATCAGGGTACCGCGCGCCGCCTTCGGCTACGCCGTCGCGCGAGCCACCGCCTCCACGAGGCGCGCGACGTCGCCCCTGGCGACGGAGCAGAGCCCCAGCCGCAGCGCGCCGGCGATCGGGACGCAGTAGACGCCGTCGCGCCGCATGCGCTCCGCGGCCCCGTAGGCGTCCTCGGCGAAGACGGTCGTGAAGAAGCCGCCGTCGTAGCGCGGGTAGCGCAGGCCCACGGCGTGCGCCGCGTCGTTGAAGGCGGCCACGCGCTCGTTCAAGAGCGACACGAGGCCCGCGCGCTCGCCGTCGACGGCCGGGCGCAGGACGGGGTCGGTCAGGAGGCGCGTGACCGCCGCCATCCCGCCGCGGTTGCAGTTCGACCACGTGCCGCGGCAGGCGTAGGTCAGCGCGGCGCCGATCTCGGCGCGCTCGGTCGCGTCGGCGGAGAGCGCGACGAGCGCACCGACGCGGAGGCCGTAGTGCGTGAACGCCTTGCTCGCGCTCCACGCGACGAGGACGAGCGCGCGGTCGGCGACGGGTTCGAGGGCGGCGATCGGGCCCTCGACGCCCCGCTGGGGACCGTACGCGGCGTAGGCCGCGTCGAGGAGGACGGCCACGGGCGCGTGCTCGGCGTGGCGTCCGACGACGTGCGCGGCGGCCTCCCACTCGGCCGAGGTCATCGAGTAGCCGGTGGGGTTCTGGCACGGGTCGTTGAGGATCACCAGCGCGCGGCCCTCTCGCGCCACGTGCTCGCCGACGGCGCGGTCGAGCGCGTCCACGTCGAGGCCGCCGCCGGGCGCGAACATCGAGAACGTGGCGACGCGCCGCTCCTGCTCGTCGGCGATCGTCTGGTAGGGGCCCCAGTAGTACGAGGTCGTGAGCAGCGACTGCCCGGGCTCGAGGAACGTCGCGATCGCGTGGCGCAGCGCGCCCGTGCCGCCGGGCGTCGCCGCGACGACCGCCTGGCCGCAGAGGTCGCGCCGCGCGCCGAACACGTCGTCCGCGACGGCCTTCAGGAAGGGGACCGGGCCCTGGATCGGCGCGTACGAGGCCCACTCGGTCGCGCCGACCTCCTTCACGGCCCGCGCCGCGGTCGGCAGCACTGCGAGCGTGCCGTCGTCGTTCAGGAGGCTCCCGACCGTCGCGTTGACGATCGACTCGCCGCGGGCGCGCCGGCTCGTCGCCTCCGCGTTCAACGCGAAGATCGGATCGTCGCCGGGACGGCCCAGGCGGGAGGCGGGCAGGCGGGGAGCGCGGTGGACGATGGCGTTCTGCGGCACGGAGGGCGTCCGGTGGTTTCAGGCGGATGCTACCGCTCGCCGCGGACCATACGCCGCTCGCGCGCGACCGTCCGCCAGGCGTCGTACGGCTGGCGTTCGCACCCCCCGGGAGTCCCGACCTATCGCGTCGGCTCGGCGGGCGTCACGGGGAACGTCCACGCGCCCGTCGAGAAATCCATCGTCCAGGGTCGGCTCTCGAGCGCGTCGAGCCCGATCCAGACCGTGATCAGGCGGCCGCCCGCGCGCAGCGGGCCCCACGGCGCCTGGTGCAGCGCGCGCACGTCGAGGATCGTCTGCCCCTCGGTGTCCGCCAGCCGATAGCGCCCGGGCGAGCTGCCCGCCGCGAAGAGGCTCGTCGGCGTCCCCGTGTCCACCAGCGCGAAGACCTCCTCGCCCGCGGGCCCCGCGAGGCGGACCACGGGCAGGCCCGGCGCCTCCTGGCGCACGGTGCGGACCCCCGTCGACGCCGGCGCGAGGCGGTCGGCCCGCACGAGGGACCATGCGTCGCCGGGCTCGTGGACGAGGGCGAGCCCCGTCATCAGCACCATGCCCAGGACGTTCGCGGGCGACCGCAGGTCGTGCGACCGCTCGAGGACGAACACCGGCACGTTCGTCCCCTTCAACCCGCCGAGGTCGATCGCGGGGACGACCGCGTCGCGCCCGATGAACGACGTCGAACCGGAGTTCGCGAGGATCTCGAGCCGCTCGATCCCGAGCGTCGCGTCGCGCGCGGCGGGCGCCGTGTGCGCGAGGAGCACGCACGAGGTCCCCGTGTCGAGCAGGAACTCCGTCGTCCCGCCGCGGGAGTCCTTCGCGTCGAGGACGAGGCGCGACATCGGGTAGCCGGGGACGCCGCGCCGCACGAGCGGGGCCCGCTCCCCGGTCCAGTCGAAGGGGGGCGTGGTGAAGCCCTGGCGCGCGAAGCCGCAGCGCGAGGCGGCCGGCACCGCCCCCGGGGGCGACGGCGGGGCCCACCGCCCCCGGCCCGACCGCGCGCAGCCCGCGGCCGCGGCCGCGGCGAGCGCCGCGGCGAGGAGGAGTCGGCAGCGGGCGGCGTTCGTCGGCGTCACGGGGGGCTCGCGGCGCCCCGCGGGGCGCGAAGGGATCCGTTGTCGCCGCGGCCGCCGTGGGGTCAAGCCGCTACCGGGCGCCGCGCGCCGCGGACCCGGCAGCCTCGATCCGGTCGAGGTCGGCGAGGAGCTCCCGCAGGGGCTCGCGCCATGCCGGCCCGAAAGGCGCCGTCAGCAGGGCCGTCGCGAGGTCCGACGCGTGCTCGAGGCGCAGCGCCGTGCCGCCGCCGGCCCGCGCGATCGCGCGGAAGTGGGGGACGCGCTCGTCGTCGTGCCCGGTCTCGATCGTGCTGATCGTGTCGACCCGCACGGCGACGTCGTAGAGCACGTCCTCCCGCGCTCGCCGGATCCCGGCGAGCAGGCGCTCGACGTCCTCCTCGTGCGGCGGCGCGTCGCCGACGACGACGATCACGCGCAGCGTCTTGCGCCCCCAGCCCATCTTCTCCTGGCGCAGGGCGAGGGCGATCGCGCGGTCGACGCCCTCCTCCTCGTCCCCGCCCCCGCTCGCCTCCAGGCGGCGGAACGCGGTCTCGATCGAGGCGTCCTCCGTCGTCAGCCCGAAGCGCATGAAGGCCTCGTCGTTGTACGTCACGAGCCCCACGCGGAACCGCGGCGCGAGGGCGCGCATGCGCCGCAGCATCCGCACCACGCCGGACTTCGCCGCGTCGATCACCGACGCCATGGACCCCGTCTCGTCGAGGCACACGACGATGTCGAGGCCCTCGCGGTGGATGCGCTCGAGGTCGCGCCAGCGCTCGGTCGCCCGCTCGTCCGTGGTGTCGGCCTCGCCCGGCGCGAGCGGGACGGCGCTCCGCGGGGCCGCCTCTACGGCGGCGCGTCGCTCCGTCGCCAGCCGGCTCTCCGCCGCGAGCCCGTCGCGCCCCTTCGCCCACCAGGCGCGCCAGGCGAGGGGGTCGGCCGGCAGCCGGACCGGCGGGAACGGGGCGAGGGCGGCGAGCGCCCGCTCGCGGACCGCCGGGTGCGGGTGGGCGAGCAGGAGGACGAGGCGGTCGGCGAGGTCGGGCCCGCCCTCGACCAGCAGGTCGTCGCGCGGTCGGCCCGCGAG
>DATLLK010000057.1:0-4333 GCA_035537895.1 Planctomycetota bacterium | reverse complement strand
CCCCCGCTTGATCCGGTCGGCCGTCACGTCGGAGATCGCGAGCGCCGCGCGGTGGCCCGCACGCGCGTCGCGGGCGTCGCGGTGGTGCACCTGGATGCCGCGGACGCGGCCCGCCCACCGGGGCGGCAGGATCTCGACGGGGTCCCCGTCCGCGATCCGGCCCGCGAGCGGGATCCCCGTCACGACCGTGCCGCGGCCCGGGGCCACGAACGCGCGCAGCACGGGCATGCGGAACGCGCGGAGGTCCTCGCGCCGGTCGTCGAGGGGCGGGATCGCCTCGGCGATCGCGCGTTTCAGCTCGTCGATCCCCTGGCCCGTGGTGGACGAGACGCGCAGCACGCGCGCCCCTTCCATCGTGGTGCCGCGAAGGAGTTCCTGGATCTCCGCCTCGACGAGGTCCGCCGTCTCGACGTCCACGAGGTCGACCTTCGTCATGACGACGATCGCGCGGCGCACGCCCAGGAGGTCGAGGATGTCCACGTGCTCGCGCGTCTGCGGCATCGGGCCGTCGTCGGAGGCGACGACGAGGAGCGCCAGGTCCATCGCCGTGGCGCCGGCGACCATCGTCCGCACGAGGCGCTCGTGCCCGGGGACGTCGATGAGCCCCACCTCGGTGCCGTCGGGGAGCGGGAACTCCGCGTACCCGACGTCGATCGTCATCCCCCGTTCCTGCTCCTCGGGCAGGCGGTCGGTCCGCACGCCCGTCAGGCGCTCGACGAGGGTCGTCTTCCCGTGGTCGATGTGCCCGGCGGTGCCGACGATGACGCGACGGACGGCGGTGGCGGTGGTCACGTCGTAAGGACCCGTGGGACTCGGGGAGCACCCCGCGGCGCCGGGGGACCGGTGTCCTCGCGCGGCACGTCGGACGGTGCGACTAGGCTGCGCGCACTCTACCTCCCCGACGGCAGCCGTCGGCGATCGGACACGCGCCCTTGGTACGTCCTTCTGCACGCTCGTCCCGCGCCGGTCCCGCCCCCCGATGGATGGTCGCCGCGGCGCCCGACGACGACGTCCGATCGCTCGCCGGCCGGCTCGCCGTTCCCCCGCTCGTCGCCCGCCTCCTCTGGCTGCGGGGCATGAAGGAGACGCTGCCGGCCAAGGCGTTCCTCCAGCCGCGCCTGGCCGACCTCGTCTCGCCCTCCGTCCTCCCCGACATGGACGTGGCGGCCGCCCGGATCGTGCGCGCCATCAAGCAGGGCGAGCGGATCGCCGTCTGCGGCGACTACGACGTGGACGGCATGACGGGGACGGCGCTGCTCGTGCGGTTCCTCCGCCTCGCCAAGGCCGACGTCATGTACGCGATCCCCGACCGCCAGTCCGACGGCTACGGGCTGTCCGCGGCGGGGGTCGACCGGCTCCACGCGCAGGGCGTGCGGCTCGTCGTCACGGTCGACAACGGCGTGTCGGCCCACGCGGCGCTCGAGCGGGCGCGCGACCTCGGGATCGACGTGGTCGTGACCGATCACCACCTCCCGGGTTCGAAGCTCCCGCCCGCCGTCGCGATCGTCGACCCCCAGCGGACCGACCGGCCCGCGCCGCAGCAGGCCTCGCTCTGCGGGTGCGGGCTCGCCTTCAAGCTCGCGTGGGGCGTCGCCGAGGTCCTGCCCGGCGCCCGCAACGACCCGGCGCTCCGCACCTTCCTCCGGGACGCCGTCGGGCTCGTCGCGCTCGCCACCATCGCCGACGTCATGCCGCTTCTCGGGGAAAACCGCGTGCTCGTCGCCTCCGGCCTCCAGTCGCTGCGCGGCAGCCAGCACCCGGGCGTGCGCGCGCTGCTCGAGGTGGCGGGCGTCAACCCCGGCGGCCCCACGACGGAGGACGTCGTCTGGAAACTCGCGCCGCGATTGAACGCGGCGGGCCGCATGAACCGCCCCGAGCACGCGATCGACCTCTTCACGACCGACAGCGCCGACCGCGCGCGCGACCTCGTCGAGGAACTCGAGTCGGCCAACAACGAGCGGCGGCAGATCGAGAAGGGCGTCGTCGCCGAGGCGCTCGCCCAGGCCGAGGACCGGCTCGTCGACCGCCACAGCCTCGTCGTGGCCGGCGACGGCTGGCACCGCGGCGTGATCGGGATCGTCGCCGCGCGCCTCGTCGACGCGCACGCGCGGCCCTCCGTCGTCATCGGCATCGAGGGCGACGGCGGCCGCGGCTCCTGCCGCACGACGGGCAACGTCAACCTGCACGCGGCGCTCGAGCGCTGCGGCGTGCACCTGAAGCGCTACGGCGGGCACGCGGCCGCGGCGGGCCTCGAGGTCGACCGCGACCGCATCCCGGCGTTCGCCGAGGCCTTCGAGGAGGCCGTGCGCGAGCAGGTCGGGGAGACGCAACCCGAGTCGATGCTCCACCTCGACGGCGAGGCGCGCCCCGAGGAGTTCACGCTGGACGTCGTGGAGCAGGTCCGGCGTCTCGCGCCCTTCGGTGCGGGCAACCCCGAGCCCCGCTTCGCGCTCCGCGGCGCGCAGGTGGCCGGCCGCCCGCGCCTGATGGGCGCCACGAGCGACCATCTCTCCTTCGCGGTGAAGGTGCCCACGGGCGCGATCCGCGTCATCGCCTTCCGCCAGGCCGCCTCCCACGACCTCGTGGCCTCCGGCGTCCCGCTCGACCTCGCCGTCACCCCCACCGTCAACGAGTGGCGCGGCACGCGCACGGCCGAGCTCCAGGCGAGCGAGATCCGCCCGTCCCAGGCGTAGCGTTCGGACGTCAGTCCGTCCGGAACGGGATCCGCTCCACCTGGTCGACTTCCGGGCCCCACCACTCCACGCCGGAGTAGTCGGGCATGACGAGCACCGCGCCGTCGTCCCGCAGCGCGATCGGCCGGCAGTCGCCCGCCGTGCGGAGCAGGCGTAGCGTCGGGCTTTGCGCCGACGTGGGATCGAACAAGGCCGTGAAGAAGCGAGGGCCCGTGGATTGCGTGCCGTTCCGCTCGGACTCCTGCATGAGTTCGAGCACCCGGCGACCGTCGCCCGTGCTCCCGCTGCACCCGACGTACGAAAGCAACGGCGGGTCCCCTGTCACCCAGGCGCAGGGGCGATCCGCACCGGTCAGGGGGTTCCAGACCGAGATCACGAGACGACCTTCCGCCCGGCGGGTCACGAGAAGTGCGTCCGCACCCACGTCGGTCACGATGTAGTCCGGCGGGTTCAGGACTTCCTGCGTCGTGCGCGTCGCCAGGGACACGAGGCGCCACTTCGCGCGCGGGCCCGCGGCCTTACCTTGCGACCCCCTCAGGAGCGCCACCTCCTCCCCGACCCAGTCGGGACGCTCCCAGTCCCAGGCGAACAGGTCGCCTCCACGGGCCGTGAGCACGTGATTCGACTGCGGGCCCTGCAGCCACCAGCCGCCGTGCATCGGGAGTCGACTCGAAAACGTGGAAGCGTCGACCGGCCGGCTCTTCACGAGGGCTCCTTCGTGCCACTCGCGCCGGAGGTCCCGCGGGCGCCACCACTCATCGATCGGCGGCGGATTCACCGTGCGCAGCCACACGGGGCGCCCTTGCGCGTCGCGGTGCGTGGTGCGGCGGGCAAGTTCCTCGCGGGTCCACGCGACCGTCTCGTCGGTCTCCAAATCCGCCGCGAGGAGGCGGAGGGGCTGCGCCGTCCGCGCGTCGATCCACTGCACCGCGCCGGCACGGTCCCCCGCTCGATGCGAGACGCTCACGCGGGCCACCGGGTCAAGTTCGTAAGGCCAGGAACGCTGCCAGGGGGCCGTGACGAAGGACACGGCGTCGCCCAGAGCGCGCGACTGCCCCGTGGCAAGGTCGACGACGAACGCCTGCCGGAACCACTCCTTCTCCGCGTCCGTGAAGGGCGTGCGCAGCGAGAAGATGCCCCGTACCGACGTGAGGAAGAGGTATCGGCTGTCGGACCCGATCGCGCAGGGATAGGCATACACCCCTGGACGCCCGGGCCGCAGGTCGAAGAGGTCCGCGCGGTCTCGGACGACCCACGCATGAGCCGCTCCGGCGCTCACGAGGAGCACGATGGCCCCCCGCACGACGGCCGCCCACGGGCCCCTCACGTAGCGTGCGCCACCGAGGAACGACCAGGCCGCGGCCACGAGGGGGATCGCCGCGAGGCCGCCCGGAAGGAGGTGCCCCAGGCCCTTCCGGTAGGCGGCGTGGGCCTCCCACCGATCGAGCGCCACGTAGGGGGCCACGAACAACCCGAGGAGCACGGCACCCGCACCCAGCGCCACGCCGCCCCGCAGGGACCAGGTGGAGCCCAGGAGCCCCCACGCGGCGAGCACGGCCACGCCCCAGAGCCAGTTCCAGTCGAGCACACCCGCGTGGACCGGCTCATGCTCGAAGGGGAACAGGTTGAACACGCCGAGC
>DATLLK010000056.1:0-3746 GCA_035537895.1 Planctomycetota bacterium | reverse complement strand
GCGCTCGCGCGCCACGTGCTCGGGGCGCTCGCGGACCGCACCGCGTGCCTGCTCGCCAACCACGGGCAGGTCGCACTCGGCGTGACGCTCTCGAAGGCTCTGGCGCTCGCCGTCGAGGTCGAGTCCCTCTGCGCGACCTACCTGCGTGCGCTGACGGCGGGCGACCCCGTCACGCTGTCCGACGCCGAGATGGCCGAGGTCCTCGCGAAGTTCTCGACGTACGGGGTCGCCGCGGCCGCACCGAGCAAGCCCCGTCGAACCGGTCGCCGCACCGCCGGCCGCTCGCGGGGTCAGAGGTAGGGCGAAAGGATCGCCTGAAGGCGCGTGCGCGCCTCCTCGGGGATGTGCGCGACCGGCGTGATGAGGCCCGTCGCGAGCGCGTGACGGCACGCGCAGTCGCCCGCGGGCGCGCGCTCGACCGCGTGCGCGACGGCGCGCGCCGCGCCCTCCGCGGTCTCGCGCAGGACGCGCAGCACGTCGGAGAGGTCTACGCCGGCCTCGTGCTCGCGCCACGCGTCGTAGTCGGTCACGAAGGCGAGCGTCGCGTAGCAGATCTCCGCCTCGCGCGCGAGGCGCGCCTCGGTCCCGTTCGTCATGCCGACCACGTCGCAGCCCCAGGACTGGTGGATGCGGCTCTCGGCGCGCGTCGAGAACTGCGGCCCCTCCATGTTGAGGTAGGTCCCGCGGTCGTGGGCCGTCAAGCCCGCGGTGCGGGCGCCCTCCAGGAGCGCCGCGCGGAGGCCCGGGCAGAACGGGTCCGCGTAGCCCACGTGGGCCACGACGCCCCGCTCGAAGAAGGACGACGGGCGGTGCCGCGAGCGGTCGACGACCTGGTCGATCACCACGACGTGGCGGGGCGCGTACTCCTCGCGCAGGCTTCCCACGGCCGAGACCGCGAAGGCCTGCCGGACGCCCAGCATCCGGAGCGCGTAGACGTTGGCGCGGTAGGGGATCTCGGTCGGCAGGTACGTGTGGTGGCGCCCGTGGCGGGCGAGGAAGGCGACCCGTCGGCCCGCGAGCGTCCCGATCCGGACCGGGGACGACGGCGCCCCGAAGGGCGTCGAGAGCGTCACGTCCTCCACGTCCACCAGCCCGGGCATGTCGTAGAGGCCGGTGCCCCCGACGATCCCGATCTCGGCCTTCGCACCCGGCATGTCGTGTCTCCGCGGACGGCGGGAGGGTACCCGCGGGAAGAGCCCGGCGTCCCGATCCGCGCTCCCGGCTAGGATCGCCGGTGTCGTCTCGGGAGACGTGCCGCATGCGCCGGTCCACGCCGATCCTCGCCGTGTGCCTCGTGCTCGCGGCCTCGCTCGCAGGCTGGTTCCTCCTGCAGGACCGCGCGGAGGGACCCGCGCCGTCGGACGAGGGACTCGCGCCCGCCGACCCTGCGGAGGAGGAGGCCGCGACGCTCGCGGCACGCGGTCCCGCCGCGGCGACGGTGACGCCGAGCCTCGACGGCCGCATCCGGGTCAGCGTCCAGGACGCGCAGAGGAAGCCGGTCGGCGGCGTCCGGGTGACCGTCCGCCGCCTCGGGCCGGCGTACGATCCGAACGACCCCTCGACGTGGATGGGGGGCGGCGACGCGAACGCGCGAGCCCTGCGGACCGTCGCCGAGATCGACAAGCCGCCGCCCGAGGCGCCGCCCGACGCGACGGGGACGACGGACGACGCGGGAGCGTGCGACGTCGAGGTGGGCCGACCCGGCAGCTACGCCGTCCGCGCCGAGCCGGCCGCGCCGCGATGGGGGTCGAGCACGACGGTCACCGTCACCAAGGACCAGCTGAAGCCCTCGGCCGCGCTGCGCGTCGGGGACGGGACTCCGCTGCGCGGGCGCGTGGTGGACGCCCGGGACCGACCCGTCGGCGCGCAGCTTCGCGGCGGCTGGCCGCTCCCCGACTCCCAGGAGGGATGGTCCGCGCCCCGGATCGCGACGGACCCCGCGACCGGCGCGTTCGCGTGGGAGGCCGTCCCGTCGGGCGAGGGCTCCATCCAGGTCACGATCCCCGGTCGCATCACGATCTCCGTGCGCGTCGTGACGCCGCGCACCGAGGAGCTCGTGATCCGGCTGTCGCCCGGCGGTCTCGTGCGGGGCCGCGTCACGGACCCCGCCGGCGCGCCGGTCGAGGGGGCGGACGTCGTCGTGAGCGTCGCCGCGCTGAAGGGCTCGGAGGCCGTCGAGCGTGGCGCGGTCGCGAGGGCGAAGACGGGCGCCGACGGGACCTACCGCATGGAGGAGGTCCCGCCGGGGCAGGTCGGCTACGTGTCGACCGTCGCCGAGGGATACCGCGCCCGGACCGACCTGGCCGCGCAGGCGAAGTGGGCCCCGGCCGAGGTCGCCGCCGGCCAGGAGACCGTCCTCGACGTCGTGCTCGACCGCGGCTCCGTGATCGAAGGACGCGTCCTCACCGAGGGCACCGGCGCGCCGGTGCCGAACGCCCAGGTCCATGCGCTCGTGACGCAGAGCCGCTGGAACGACCGTCCGCCTCCCGTCATGACGGACGTCCAGGGACGCTTCCGGTTCGAGGGTCTCGCGGTGGGCCGCTACGTGCTCGCGGCGACGAGCGCCACCCACTACTTCGATCCGTTCGCCGCCGGCGCGGCGATGAACTTCGCGGGCGACGGAACGGCGCAGCTCCAGGACGCCATCGTGGCCGTGATCGGCAAGGACGGGGAGCGGCTCGAGCGGGACATCCGCATGAAGTCGGGCCTCTCGGTCCGCGGGCGGGTCGTCGCGCCCGACGGCACGGCCCTCGAGGGCGCGAAGGTCTCCTGCCCGCAGATCCAGCCGTGGAACGCGTTCTGGCGCTGGGGCGTCGCTCAGCCCGGAATGATCGGATCGGAGGCCACGACCGCCGCCGACGGGACGTTCCGCCTGACGGGCCTGCCGCCCGGCGAGGCGGTGACGTTGAGCGCGCGAAAGTCGCCCTGGACGGGGCCGCCGTCGACCCCGTTCAAGCTCGCCGTCGGCGAGCCCGAGCCCGAGATCGTCCTGAAGATGGAGCCCGGTTGCACCGTGACGGGCCGCGTCCTCGACGCGCAGGGCGAACCCGTCGCCGGGGCCCAGATCCAGTGGTGGGCCCAGGACCAGGTCCGGCAGGGGAACGGCCAGGGCGTGTCGGAGCCTGACGGGACGTTCCGCCTCGAGGGGCTGCCGCCGCCCGTCGGGCAGGTGAACAGCTGGGCGAGCGGGAAGAACGCCTCCGCCGAGGTGTCGCCCGCGTTGACGACGGGCGAGGTCCGGTCCGGGGTCGACCTGCGCTTCGTCTCCGGCGCGACGATCTCGGGCGTGGTCGTGGACGCAGAGGGCCATCCGTTGAAGGGCATCCGGCTCGCCGCGTCGCCCGTCGACGGTCGGGGGAACTTCGGGATGTCCGTCAGCCGCGAAGACGGCACGTTCGAGATGACCAACGTCGCGGAGATGGAGTACCGGGTCGGCGTGAACCCGGCGCCCGACGAGCACTCGGTCGCGGCGCCGACGGAGGGGCCGACGGTCCGGGCGCCCGCCACCGGCGTGCGCATCGTCGCGAAGGCGCGCCTCGAGACGCTGGTCGCCGGCCGCGTGCTGCTGCCCGACGGCACGCCCGTCCCGCTCTGCTCGGTCCGCATCGGGCGGGGCGAGCAGAGCGGGACGGGCGTGCCGTCGGGCAGCAGCACGCGGCCGGCGACCAGCGTCTCGAGACGCGCCTTCGCGACGATGCGCACGCCGGTGGCGGGCGCCCGGACGATCGGCCCCTCCGTGGGCGCCG
>DATLLK010000055.1:0-3713 GCA_035537895.1 Planctomycetota bacterium | reverse complement strand
ACGGGGTCGTAGCCGAACCCGTTGTCGCCCCGCGGGGGCCCGCGGACCACGCCCTCGACGCGCGCTTCGGCGGTCGCGAGCACCGTCCCGTCGGGCTCCACGAGGACGGCGTGGCACACGAAGGCCGCGGGCGGGTCGTTGAGCCCGCGGGCCGCGGTCTCCGCGAGCAGGCGCGCCGTGTTCGCTGCGTCGGTCGCCCCCTCGCCCGCGTAGCGGGCCGAGCGCACGCCCGGGTCGCCGTCGAGCGCATCGACGACGAGGCCCGAGTCGTCGGCGATCGCGGGGCGGCCCGTCGCGCGCGCGGCGGAGGCCGCCTTCAGGTACGCGTTCTCGGCGAACGTCGACCCGGACTCGTCGACGGGCGGGAGCGCCAGCGGGACCTCGACCTGCACGTGGAAGGGGGCGAGGATCGCCGCGATCTCGCGCGCCTTGTGCGCGTTCGTCGTCGCGAGCACCACGCGTACGGCCGACGGCGCGCCGCTCACGGGGTCGCGAGCGCCTCCTTCGCGCGTGCGAGGACCTTCTCCGCACCCTTGCCCGCGAGCACGAGCAGGGCCGCCAGCTCGTCGCCCTCGAAGGGGCGCCCCTCGCCGGTGCCCTGGATCTCGATGAACTTGCCCGACGCCGTCAGCACGACGTTCATGTCGACCGCGGCGTCGTGGTCCTCCTCGTAGTCGAGGTCGAGGACCGCGTTCGTCCCGACGATGCCGACGGAGACCGCGGCGACGGGCTCGCGCAGGGGCCAGCGCGCGAGGGGCTTGCCGAACTTGTGCTTCTTGATCGCGTCCACGACCGCGATGTAGGCCCCGTTGATCGACGCCGTCCGCGTGCCGCCGTCGGCCTGGAGGACGTCGCAGTCGACCCAGACCGTGCGCTCGCCGATCGCCGTGGCGTCGAGCACCGAGCGCAGCGACCGGCCGACGAGCCGCTGGATCTCCTGCGTGCGGCCGTCGATGCGGCCGACACCGGGACGCGCCTTTCGGTCGGGCGTCGAGCCCGGCAGCATCCCGTACTCGGCCGTCAGCCAGCCCGACCCGCGGCCCTGCATCCACGGCGGCACGCGGTCCTCGATGCTGGCCGTCACGAGCACCTTCGTCTGGCCCGATTCGTAGAGGACGGACCCGGGCGTGGCCTTCGTGAACCCGCGGGTGATCCGCACCGGGCGCAGGTCGTCGGGGGCGCGGCCGTCGTGACGGGGCATCCGGGGCTCCAAGGGTGCCGGATGCTACCGCCGACCGTCCGCCCGGCCCCGTCGGGACCGGGGGGGCCGGTGGCTCAAGCCGACGTCCGGCCCCGGTCGAAAGGGGCGATGCGCCGAGGCTGGTTGGGAGCCAGGTCTCGGACCGGAGATCCGCATGATCTGCATTGGCTCAGCTCCCTTCCGGGTCGAGATCGAATCCGGCGTCGAGAGCCGCCCCGCCGAGGCGGTGGCCGTGTACGGGCAGTGGATCGCCGTGCGCGGCGACCGTCCGGTCCGCCGTCACGACCCCGTGCGCATCCACCTGCACTGGGACGGCGGCGCCGTGACGACGCTGCCGGGCCTCGTGCGGACCTCGACCCCCGTCGGCCTCGCCGTCCACCTGACGCACGTGGACCTTCACGGCGTCGAGGGGGACTGGGCGACGTTCCTCCGGTACCTCGGGACGCGGTTCGCGGCGACGGCCGTCGCGTAGCCCGCAGCCCGCGAGGCCCCGGGCCGCACGCTCCGCCCGCGCGTTCCCCCTCCTCCGGTCGGATGGGACAATCCCGCGACCGGAGGCCGTCGTGACCGCGCGCACGCTCCCCTTCACGAAGATGCAGGGCTGCGGCAACGACTACGTCTACGTGGACGGGTTCCACCACCGGGTCGACGACCCCGCGGCGCTCGCGAAGGCGATCAGCGACCGCCGCTACGGCGTGGGGAGCGACGGCCTCATCCTGATCCTGCCGAGCGAGAAGGCTGACGTCCGCATGCGGATGTGGAACGCGGACGGGAGCGAGTCGGAGATGTGCGGCAACGGGATCCGGTGCGTCGCGAAGTACGCCTACGAGCGCGGGCTCGTCGGGCGCCGCCCGCACCTGACGGCCGAGACCGGCGCCGGGCTCCTCGGGCTCGACCTCGAGGTCGACGGCGGCGAGGTCCGCTCCGTCGCCGTCGACATGGGCATGCCGCGGCTCGAGCGGTCCGAGATCCCGATGCTCGGCGCGCCCGGCCGCGTGGTCGACGAGGAGATCCGCGCCGGCGATCGGACGTTCCGGATCACCGCCGTCTCGATGGGCAACCCGCACGCGGTCACGTTCGTCGACGACGCGGCGGCGTTCCCCGTCGAGCGCTACGGGCCGCTCCTCGAGAACCACCCCTCGTTCCCGCGCCGCACCAACGTCGAGTTCGTGCAGGTCCTGTCGCGCGGCGAGGTGGTCCAGCGCACGTGGGAGCGGGGAGCCGGCGAGACGTGGGCGTGCGGCACGGGCGCCTCCGCCGTGTGCGTGGCCGGCGTGCTCACGGGCCGCACGGACCGCGCGCTGCTCGTGCACCTCCGTGGCGGCGACCTTCGCCTCGAGTGGCGCGAGGGCGGGTCCGTCCGCAAGACGGGGCCGGCGACGGTCGTCTTCGAGGGCGCCTGGCCGCTGGACGCCTGACCGTGGCCTCCGCCCCCTGCGAGGCCTGCGGCAGCCGCCGGGTGGTGACCCGCCTCGTCGAGGGCGTCGAGGTGGGGGAGTGCGAGCTGTGCGGCACGCTAGAGGGCGACGACGAGGCGGTCGCGCGGGCCGAGACGCTCCGGGAGGGGCGCGGCCGCGGCTTCGACCCGAGGATCTACCCCCTGGTCCGCGCCCTGGAGCAGGTCCCGACGTTCCGCGTGCCGTCCGCCGAACCCGGCGACGCGGGGCGCGTCGAGTACCCCTACGTGTTCCTGCGGCTCGAATCGGGAGGGCTCGTCCACCTCGAGCGCCTGCTCACGAGCCTCGAGATGGCCAACCGCGAGACCAAGCGCCGGTGGGTCGTCGAGGCGGCGCTCCAGCGCGGCCTCCTCTTCATCCTGCGCCCCCGGTTCTGGAAGCGGGTGAGCGAGATCACCCCCGGGGACATCGAGGAGGCCCAGGGCGACCTCGACGTGCTCGCGCGCGTGCTGGCCCGCGACACGCGGCTCGCGTGGTGGCTCGCGTGACGCCGATCGCCTCGGGCCGCGAACTCGTCGCGGTGCTCGGCGGACGGCGGATCGGGGACTACGCGGACGTACTGGAGCTCCACCTGACGCGGGAGGAGGCGTCGTGGACCTTCCTTCTCACGCTGCGCCTCGCCACGTCGGACCGCACCCGCGAACTCGTGATCCGGCTCGCGGGCGTGCGGGACTTCCACGTGTCCGAGGCGGGTCTCCAGGGTGTCGGGGGGCTCTTCCTCGACGACATTCGCGATCGGCAGTGGGACGGCGTGCGCTGGGAGCTCGGCGACTGCGAGGCGGAGCGGAGCCTCGGCTGCCATGCGTCCGACCTCGAGGTGGAGGTGCGCGAGGGGCTCACGCCCTGAGCGCTCCGTCGAGCGGCTACGCCGTGCGGGGCCGGTGACGGATCGACAGGTCGAGCGCGGGCGCGCTGTGCGTCAGGGCGCCGACGGAGATGCGGTCGACGCCGGTCTCGGCGATCGCGCGGACGGTCTCGAGCGAGACCCCGCCAGAGGCTTCGAGGAGGGCGTGACCGGCGACGCGCGCCACCGCCTCCCGAAGCTCCGCGGGAGC
>DATLLK010000054.1:0-2115 GCA_035537895.1 Planctomycetota bacterium | reverse complement strand
GGCCCGGCCGGCCACCGCGCCGCGGCGGGCTCTTCCGACGTGCCTCGGGCGCCGGCTCCGGGGGTCCCGCGCGCCGCGGCGCCCGGCACCCCCGAGGCCCTCGCCCGCAAGGTGCAGAAACTGTCGGACGACTCGTACGACTACTACATGGACGTCGCGCGCGACCTCCACGAGGCGAAGCGGACGCTGAAGCAGCTGAACTCGGCGGTCCGCCGGCTCCAGCAGCAGCTCGCGGAGCCGGGGATGCCCTCGGGCTCGTGGGCGCTCGCCGAGCAGGGGAAGCCCCTCACCCCCGAGGTCCTCGAGGCCTACCGCAAGGACGCCGAGGGGTGGGGCGTGACGGTGAGCCCGGGGCAGGTCGTCGTGCGCGGGATCCTCAACCTCTCCCCGTGGTCGACGATGCCCATCGAGTACTTCGTGACGAGATGGCCCGAGTCCGGCCACGAGACGCTGATCCACGTCGTGGGCCCGGCGCCGGTCGACGAGGCGCTGACGGGCGACCGGTTGAAGGGGCTCCTGACGGCGGTCTACAAGGGGATGGTCGCGGCAGGCTTCACCGAGGGCTCGGGCGCCTCCCTGAAGCCGCCCGCGCCCGGCGAGTCTCGCCCGCGCTGGGAGCCGCCGACGGGCGACGTCGTCCACGTCGGCGTGCGCTACGAGCTCGGCGGGCGCGTCCACGTGGCGCGCGCGACGGACTGGGTCGTGGACCCCTCGACGAAGTCGGTCCTCCCGGCGGACGCGTTCCGGTTCACGGGATCGGGCCGCCAGGAGGACTTCGAGACGGGCGACGAGCAGCTGTCGGCCGAGGCGAGCGGCATCCTCATGTCGGTCTACTTCAGCCCGAACACGCTCGTCGAGGTCGCCGTCCCGAGCAACGTCGAGAACGCCTACCAGTACAACCACCTCCGCATCCCCAAGCCCGCGCGCCTCGCCCTCGAAGGCGGCGGGACGCTCGACGCGGTGCGCGACCGCGCCCGCTCCGCGCTGCGCGTGCTCGCGCTCGCGCGCGAGGGCCGCCGCGAGCTGCTCGCCAAGGCGCCGCTCCTCGTCGTGCGCGGCGAGGACGGCAACGACCGCGAGATCCCCTTCGAACGGGTCGAGGACGGGTGGGAGGTGCGCGACGAGGCGCTCGGGAAGGGCGAGTGGCGCGTGAGCGCCGTGGTCGACGGCGAGGCCCGCCGCACCGTCGGCTTCGAGCCCTTCTACATGGACCTCGTCCTCTCGAAGGCGCCGATCGTCCCGGAGGGGGAAGGCGCAAAGCCGCTCGAGGCGATCGTCCTGCCCGAGGAGATCCCGACGGGGACGGGCCGCAGCAAGTGACCCTCTCGCCGCCCCCCGCCGAGTGGTCGCGCGCGGCGATCGCGCTCGCGCGCCGCGCGACGCGGCGCGCCCGGACGGGGGCGGCGCTCCACGGGGCCGCCGCGGGCACGGCGCTCGGCGCGCTCGTCGGCGCGGCGCTGCGCGTCGCCGCGGGGGCGTCGGCGGAGGCGTCGGTCGCCGTGTCGGGCACGTTCGGGCTCGCGGGACTGTGGGCGGGCCTTCGCGCCGCGCGGCGCGT
Organism: Planctomycetota bacterium; assembly: GCA_035537895.1. Classification (GTDB taxonomy): domain Bacteria; phylum Planctomycetota; class PLA2; order PLA2; family JAEUHO01; genus DATLLK01. The sequence goes on along the minus strand of DATLLK010000054.1, from coordinate 557 downwards.
CCCCGCGACCTCGGCCGGCGCGGCGGCGTGGGCGCTCGACCGCGTCGCGGGGGCGCATGAGCGCGGCTTGACGGCCGCCCTCGCGACGGACGCAGCCGGGGCGACGTATGCGGGAACCGTCCCGCCGCCCCGGGTGCGCATGCACCCGCCGCGGGGTCTCGCTCCCATGACGGCCGCGGTCCTCCTCGCGGGGCTCGTCGCCGCGTGGCCGGGGCAGCCGGCGGGCTCGACGCGCGAGACCCGGACGGCGTCACGCGGGCTCGGCGCGGGCGCCGGCGCGGCAGTCGTCGAGGCGGGCCGCCGGGAGGCCGAGGCGATCGCCGCCGAGCGCGACGCCGCCGCCCAGCGCAAGGTGCGCGAGGCGCTCGGGCTGCCGGCGATCGGCGCGCTCGAGCCCGACGACGTCGCCGCGCGGCTCGCGGACCCGAAGCGACTGGAGGCGGCGCGGCTCGCGGCGCCGCCCGGCGCTTCGGCCGTGGCGGCGGCGCTCGCCTCCCCGACGGACGCCGCCGCGGCGTCCTCCCTCGCGCGGGCCCTCTCCTCCGACGGCGCCGATC
>DATLLK010000053.1:0-3596 GCA_035537895.1 Planctomycetota bacterium | reverse complement strand
GGGTGTGGCGGTGCGCGCGGCGGATCGGGCGCCCCTGGGATCGACCGGTCGAGCCCCGAGGCCGTGCTCGAGGAGGCGCACCGGGCGCTCGCGGCCGTCGGCCGTGAGGAACGCCTGGAGCGCGGCCCAGTCTCCGGCCGCGAGCGCCCGGTGCGCCTCCTCGAGCACGGCCTCGGGGCTCGACCGGTCGATCCCAGGGGCGCCCGATCCGCCGCGCGCACCGCCACTCCCGTCCTTCCCGCACGCGGCGAGGAGGACGGCGAGCAGGACGAACGCGAGGGTCGTGCGCATGGGTGGAGCGGCCGTGGGAGGGCGTCGGCCCACGGTAGCATCCGATCGTGGACGACTTCCCGCTGACCGTGTGGCGGTACCACCTGGACCTCGCCGTCGAGGGCGCGGACCGGCAGAACCTCCCCGACGCGCTCGAGGCGGAGGACCTCGACCTCTTCCGCGAGGTGGCGCGACCGGACGCGTACGCGGCGATCCGCGCGGGCCGCCTCCGCTACGACGGGGCGCGCGAGGAGCCGGCGCCCGGGTTCGCCCGCGACCTCTCGATCCTCTCCCTCTACCTGTTCCAGGTCGTCCGCGGCCTGGAGGTGGCCGAGCGCTACGCGAAGGAGGACGTGACGGACGACGTGCGGGCGTGGAAGGTCCTCGCGCGCCACGGCGAGTGGGTGAAGGTGCCGCTGGTCGTCGAGCAGGACGCAGAGGGACGGTTCGTCGTCGATCCCGACCAGGAGGACCTCGACGTCATCCGTGCGCGATGGACGTCGTACCCGACGTGGTTCCACGACGGCATGCGCCGCAAGCACCCGACGCTGCGCGCCCTCGATCCCTAGCGCGTCGTTTCTGCCGTCCTGCGACAGACCGAGCCGACCGGCGTCTCACCAGCCGCCGCGCCACGTCTTCGTCTGCGCGAAACCCCCGCGGCGCGCTGGATGGGGTGCGGAAGGCCGATGACGACGACGACGCGTACGCCCTGGTACGCGAGGAGGAGGAAGCGGCCCTGAGCGCCCCCAGCCAGCGTGCCGCTCAGGGCGTGAGCCCCCGTAGGACGGTGGCGCCCGTCACGCGAGAGGGGACGGCGAGCGAGAAGTCGCGGCCCTGGGTGCCCGGGAGCACCAGGTCGAGGTCTTCCTGCTCGTTGTCCTCCTCGTCGATGTCGTACGCGCAGAGGGTCGTCTTCGTGGCGTCGTTCGTGAACAGATAGAGGAAGTCGCCCACGGGGGGGCGCAGGAACGCCGTCACGTGGTTGCTGCCGTGAAGGCCGGCGCCGACGTCGTCGCGGATCGCCTCCGCGAACCCCTCGTTGATGTCGAAGGCGCGCGACTCGATGAGCCCGTCGAGCCCGTCGTAGCCCTCGAGCCCCTGCAGGAACCACCGCTCGTTCGTCGTGGGGTAGCCGACGCGGGCCGTGCCCGCAAACGTCGGCTCTTCCGCGATGAACACCTCGTAGTCGTCCTCGAACTCCACGAAGACGAACCCCGTGTGGGGCAGGTTCTCGAGGAGCACGAACGCGACGTCGCGGCCCGTCTCGACGTACACGCCGCCCGCGCCCCACACGAGGTCGAGTGCGTCGACCCCGGGACCCTCGACCATGTCGACCTCGGTGAAGGTCTCGAGGCTGACGACCGCGAGACGCCCGCCGCCCAGCCCGTCGGCCACAGGCACGAGCAGCCGCGCCCGCGACGGGTCGACGTCGGGCCGGAACGTCCCCGGCGAGGTGCCGAGGACCGGAGAGAGCACGAGCGGCGCGCCGACCTCCGCCGTCGTCGGGACGTCCACGCGGTGGACGAGCACGCGGGACGTCCCCGCGTCCTCGGCGGTCGCATACAGCGTGCGCCCGTCGGTCGAGAGCGCAAGGCCCCCGCCGCGGCGCGTCCCGACCTCCCCCGCGAGCGGCACGACCGTGATCGTCGCGTCGCCGGGTTGCATCGTCCCGAGGAGGGACGAGCCCGGAGCCGCGGGATCGAGCCACACCCACACGCGGTCGCCCGACCCCAGGGGTCCGCGCGCGGCGTAGCCGGCGGGCGGCGCCGTGCTCCCGAGGTTGACGAGCGTCGGGACGAGGATCTGGTGGACCTGGCCGTCCTCGGCGGTCACGAACTGGGGCGGCAGGACCCCGACCGTGAAGGTCGTCTCGTACTCGTCGATCGAGTAGTGCTCCTCGTCGTTGGCGGCCGCGCCCTCCTGGACTCGGAGGCGGTGTTTCAGGCCGGTGTAGAACTGGTCCTCGCCGGTGGGCACGACGAGGATCGAGTTCGGGTCGGACGGGTCCGGGTAGGCGCGGCAGCGGACGTTCTCGTCCTCGTCCTCGGGAACCCCCTCGGCGGTCACCCAGACGGCGTCGGGGTTGAGCACGTGGACCGGCTGGTCGTACCGGACGCGGACGTGGGACAGCCAGCCCGGGAGGACCGCGCCGGGGGGCGGGTCGAACGCCACGACCTCCGGGCGGTCCTGCTCGCCGAGCCCGTCGTCGCCGCTGCAGGCGGCGAGGACGAGGAGCAGGGGCAGCGGGGCGAGGGGCAGGAGGGATCGCACCGCGCAAGGATACCGGGGCGCGGGACCCCCACAACGACGGCACGAGGCGCGAGGGGGCGTCCCTCCGCACGACTACGCTTGACGCCCGTGATCTCCGCGGCGGCGCTCGACGACGAACGGGACCGGGCCTTCGGGGCGGTCGGACGGGCCCTCGCGCTCGACGCGTGGCCCGACGTGCCCGTGCGGTGGAACCGCCGGCTGCGCCGCGCCGGGCGGGCGGTGATCGAGCGACGGTCGGGGCGCATCCGCGCGACGATCGAGCTCTCGCCCGCCTACTTCGAGGTCTACCCCGGCGACCTCCACGGCATCCTCGTCCACGAGGCCGCCCACGTCGCCCTGGCCATCCTCGGGCGCGGGTTCGGCCACGGGCCCCTGTTCCGTCGCGCCTGCCTGGCCGCGGGGGGCCGCCTCCACAGCCGTGCGATGCCGGGCCGCGTGTGGCGCTACCGCTGTCCCGTCTGCGAGGCCCTGCTCGAGCGCCGCCGACGGCCGAGCGGCGACCGCTGGTGCGCCCCCTGCGTCGCCCAGGCGACCCGAACCGGCCAACCCGCGTTCACGGCGTGCCGCGCGCTCGTCCTGGTCGGCGCGCGGTTCCACGGGGCGGAAGACGCCGCCCGCGCCCGGCCGGATGGGGGCACGGCCCTCGGGTTCACGGGATGATGCCGCAGGGGGTCGCCGGCGCGACCGGGTCGCGCCGGGCAGGGCCCCCGCGCCCGTCAAGAGGTCGGCGACATGACGCGATTCCCGCCCCCGCCCGGACATCGAAGGGCCATGGGTCCGTTCCGGTCGCTCCTCTGCGGCACGATCGCCGCCGCCTGCCTCCTCGCCGCGGCGTCCGCGTGGGCGGAAGATGGGACGACGGTCCCGGAGGTGGTCCCGGAGGTCGTGGGCATCCACGTCCTTCGGGCCGAGGCGCTCCTTCGCGACGCGGGCTTCGCGTTCCGCCGCGAGGCGGTCCTCGGCGAGCCGAGGCACCTCGTCGTGAGGCAGGAGCCGGGAGGCTTCGCCCGCGCGGCGAAGGGCACGACCGTCGTCGTGTGGGCGCTCGTCGGCGA
>DATLLK010000052.1:0-9476 GCA_035537895.1 Planctomycetota bacterium | reverse complement strand
GTCGAGCACCAGAAGCGCGTCGCGATCAGCCGTCGCGAGGAGCGCCGCCTCGCCCGCGCGATCCTCGACGCGCCCTACGCGACCTTCACCTCCCTCGTCGAGCGCCTGACGCCTGAGTTCCGGGTGCGCGACCTGCCCTCGCGCCGCGAGCGGGACCTGTTCGCCGGGGAGGCGCTGCGGCTCGCCGACGTCGACGCCTTTCGCGAGGTCCGCGACCGCCCGGGCTTTCGCGCCCGGTTCCTGCGGCTCGTGAAGGAGCTGAAGCAGACGGGCGCGCCGCCCGCCGACCTGCGGGCCCGGCTCGCCGGCGCCCGCGAGGCCCTCGGCACCGCCGGCCGCGAGCGGCTCGACGGGTTCCTGCGGGTCTGGGAGGTCTACGACGGCCTGCTCGCCGCGGCGTCCTGCGCCGACCACGAGGACGTGCTGCGGGGCCTGCTCGACGCGGTGCGCCACGCGGCGCCGCGCCTGATGGGCACCGCCCTCCTCGTCGTCGACGGCTTCGAGGACCTGACCGGCGTCGAGACGGCGCTCCTCGAGGCGGCGGCCGACGCGGTGACGGCCGGCGGGGGACGCGTCCTCGTCACCCTGCCGTGGGATCCCGCCCGCGCGAGCCTCTTCCGCCGCAGCGCGCCGCTGCGCGATCGCCTCCTGAAGGGCGACCGGTTCCGCGAGCACCGCCTGGAGCGCTTCGCGCGCGCCGACGCGCCCGCGCTCGTGCGCGTGGCCGAGCGCCTCTTCGTGGACGGCGCGCCGCAGGCGGATCCGGTCGAGCCCGGCGAGACGCTGCGCACGATCGTCGGCAACGACGAGGCGGACGAGCTCGACCGGATCGGCCGCGAGATCCTGCGCCTGCGTCGCGAGGAGCCCGATCTCGTCCGCGGGTACCGCGACGTGGGCGTCGTCTTCCGCCGGCTCGACGGCCGCGGACCCGCCGCGCAGCGCGCCCTGTCGGCGCTCGGCATCCCCTCGCGCCTCGTCAAGGGCGGCGTGCGGCTCTCCTCGGAGGGCGTCGTCCGCGCCGTGCGCGGTCCGCTGGCGCTGCTCTCGGGCGACGACGGCCGCGACGAGACCGACTTCGACGCGCTGCGCCTGCTCGACTACCTGCGCTGGCGCGCGCTCGGGTCCGGACGTCCCGTCCCCGTCGACGCCGTCGACCGCCTCGAGATCGACTGGCGCGAGGACGGCATGCCGCTCTGCTGGGACGACGCGCGTCGGTCGCTCGCCGCGGCGGACCCCGCGCTCGGCGCGGTCGCCGACGACCTCGAGTCGCGGCGCGCGGCGGCGAAGGGGGTCACGGGCCCCGCAGCCGTCTGGGGCCTCCTCGAGACGACGCTCGTCGATCTCCTCCCCCTGCGCTCGTCGCCCGGCCTCGACGCCGAGGGCCGGCCGATCGACCCCGACGGGGACGAGCGCCTGCGCCGCGCGATCGCGGCGCGCGAGCGCTTCGTCGCGCTCGCCCGCGAGGCGGCCCGCGCCGCGCGACGCACGGGGCTCGGCGGCGATCTCCCGGTCCGCGAGGCCGTCGACGACTTGCTCACCGCGGCCGCCGAGGCCGTCTGCGCCCCGAGCGACCGCCGGCTCGACACGGTCCACCTCCTCGACGCCGAGGAGGCGCGGCACTGGGAGCTGCCGGTGGTCTTCGTCGCCGGGCTCGTCGAGAAGGACTTCCCCCTTCACCCGACGGAGGACGTGTTCCTCCGCGACGACGACCGCGAGGCCCTCCACGCGCGGATCCGCGGGGACGCGACCGCGCCCGCCTGGCGGACCGCCCGCGAGGCCGAGGACGGCGAGCGCCGCCTCTTCCTCGCCGCCGTGACCCGCGCGCGCCGCCGGATCTACCTGACGCGCCCGGCCGCCGACGAGAACGGCCGCGAGCGCGCGCCGTCCTTCTTCTGGCGGGACGTGGACGCGGCGCTCGCCCGCCCCGCGACCGCCCGGCCGCTCGCCGCGCCGCCCGACGACCTCGGCCGCTCGTGCGTGCTCGTCGCCCAGGCCGCGGCGGAGGGCGATCTCCTGCGCGCGATGGCGCACCCCCTGGGCGCGCTCGCGCGCGCCGAGACGGAGGACGCGCGCAAGACGGCCGTCGCGCTCGCGCGATCGGGCCCGCCCCGCGCGGCCCGGGTGCTCGCGCGCGCCGAGCGGTTCCGCCGCGTGCGCGCCGACGCGCTCTCCGAGGGCTTCCGCGCCCGGTTCACCGCCGCCGTCGAGCGCGTGTCGGCGACGTCGCTGACCGCGGGCCGCGCGTGCCTCCACCGCTTCTTCCTGCTCTACGTCGCCAAGGTGGGGGAGGACGACGCCTCGTTCTCGGGGCCCGGGTTCGACCGGCCCGTGTTCGGGGCCATGATCCACGACATGCTCGAGCAGGCGGTGCGCGAGCCCGACGCCTCGCCCGCCGAACTCGCCCGGGCCGCGGTCGAGCGCCGCGAGGACGCGCTCACCGACCCGGCGGTGCGGGCGTGGGCGTTGACCGACCTCGAGCGCATCGCGCGGCTCTTCCGCCTGCGGGAGACGGCGGCCGCTCCCGGGGGCTACGCCCCGATGGTGCGCGACCTCGAGTGGCGCTTCGGCCGCGGCGGCGCCGAGGTGCGGCTCGGCGCCGGGGACGGCATCTTCCACCTCCAGGGCGCGGTGGACCGTCTCGACGTCGACGACCCGGCGCGGCCGCGCCACGCGATCGTCGTCGACTACAAGACCTCGGTCACGGGCGCGAGCGGCGGGTCGAAGAGCCTGCTCGACACCGAAGACCTCCAGCTGCCGCTCTACGCCGCCGCCATCGAGGGGCTGCGCGGCGTGCGTGTGGTGGGCGTCGAGCACTACACCGCGGCGCGGCGCGGGCGCTGGTCGGTCGGGAGCGAGATCGCGGCGGGGGCGCTCAAGCTCCGCGCCGAGACGGGAAAGGCGAAGATCCTCGAGGAGTCCGACTTCCGCGCGGTGCTCGAGAAGGCGCTGCGCGCGGCGTCCGCGGTGGTCGCCGCCGTGCGCCGGGGCGAGCACGCGAAGGCGCCGCTCGACCGCGACGCATGCACGCGTTGCTCGGTGCGGCCGGTCTGCCGGGCCGACCCGAGCCTCTACCGCGCCCGGCGCGACGACCCGGAGGGCGACGCATGAGCCGCCCGGAGCTCACCGACGCCCAGAGGCGGGTCGCTCACCGCGGGACGGGGGACGCGTGCGTCCTCGCAGGGGCGGGCTCGGGCAAGACGACCGTGCTGACGGAGCGCTTCCGGACGCTCGTCGCGGAGGTGCTCGTCGCGCCGCGCTCGATCGCGGCCCTGACCTTCACCGACAAGGCGGCGTCGGAGATGCGCGAGCGCATCGCGCGCGCCTTTGCCGAGGACCCCGATCCCGACGTCCGCGCGCGGGCGCGCGAGGTCGAGTTCGCGCCGATCTCGACGATCCACGCGTTCGGCGCGCGGCTCCTGCGCGAGCACGCGCTCGCCGCCGGCGTCGACCCCGCGTTCGTCCTGCTCGACGAGGACGGGGCCGACGTCCTCCTCGAGGAGGCGTGGCGCCGGACCGACCGGCGGCTGCGGAGAACGAACGACCCCGACCTCGCCGTGCTCGTGCGGCTGGGCGAGGAGAAGGCGTGGCGCGTCCTCATCGACCTCTACGAGCACCTGCGGGGCCGGGGCCTCGAGCCGAGGGAGCTTCGGTCGACGCCGGGCGTTCCCCTTTCCGAGGCGGTCGAGGACGTGCGGCGGGCGCGGGAGGACCTGCGCGCGGCGGTCGAGGCGCGGACGCTCGCCCCGGCGGCGCGCGAGGCGTTCGAGCAGAGCTTCGCCCGCCTTCCGACGCCCGAGGCGCTCGCGTCGAGGGGACCCGACGCCCTGCGGCTCGTCCTCCCGTGGAAGGGCGCGGGCAAGAACCAGTTCGTCGTGCTCGCGAACACCTGCGCCAAGGCGGAACGGGACGCCCTCATCGAGGCCTACCTCGCGACGATCGGCGCGCTCGCCGACGCGGTCGCGGCCGAGGAGCTCGACGAGGCCGTCCGCCGCCTGCTCGGCGCGCTCGACGCCGCCTACACCGAGGCGAAGCGCGTGGAGGGTGCGCTCGACTTCACGGACCTCGAGCGCCGCAGCCTCGCGCTGCTCGACCGCCTCGTCGCGCAGGGCCGCCCGCTCGAGGGCGCGCCGCGGCGGATCCTGCTCGACGAGTTCCAGGACACGAACCCGCTGCAGGCGCGGATCCTCGCGACGCTCAGGCAGCCGCCCGGAGGACGCCGCGTCGATCTGTTCGCGGTGGGGGACCCCAAGCAGTCGATCTACCGGTTCCGCCGTGCCGACGTCGGCGTGATGCTCGGCGAGTGGGACCGCGTGGGGCCCGAGGGGCGCGAGTGCCTGACCGAGTCGTTCCGCACGCGACCGGAGACCGTGCGCTTCCACAACGCGCTGTTCCAGACGCTCTTCGCGGGCGGCGCGGCGGGCACCGAGTTCGCCCCCCTCGTCGCGACGGGCACGTTCTTCCCGACGGCCGAGGAGATCCCGCCCGAGGTGATCGTCGTGGACGGCACGGTCGAGGGCTTCGACGGTTCTCCCCAGGACGCGGAAGCGGCGGCGATCGCGCGGCGGTTGAAGCGCTGGATGGCGGAGGGCGCGCTCCGCACGAAGGTCGACAAGCGCCCCGACGGCACGCGGTCGACCGCGCCGCGGCCTCTGCGCTGGCGCGACATGGCCGTGCTCGTGCGCACGCACGCGCGCGTCAAGCCGTTCGAGCACGCGTTCGTCGCCGCCGGCATCCCGTTCCAGGTCGGGCGCGGTCGCGGCTTCTACGACACGCCCGAGATCGCCGACCTCGTGCACCTCCTGCGCGTGGTCCACGACCCCCGCGACCGCTTCGCCGTCGCCGCCTGGATCGCGAGCCCTGCCGTCGGCGGGACCGACGACGACCTGCTCGCGTGCTTCTCGTCGGCGGCGGACCCGTTCGACGTCGCCGCTGAGCGGCCGGGCACGCGGGAGGCCGTCGCGTCGGTGCGCGCGCTGCGGCGGCTCTCCGTCGAGGGATCGCTCGAGGAGACGGTCCGCGCCGCGTTCGAGGCGTTCGACCTTGTGCCCGTCGCCCTGCTCCAGCAGGGCGGCGCGCGCCGGGCGAGGAACCTCGAGAAGGCGCTCGCGATCGCGCGTCGCCTCGACGACGAAGGCGGCCACGGCCTCCTCGACTTCCTGCGGCGGCTCCAGGACCTGCGGGACCGGGAGGTCCACGAGGCCGAGGCCGCGGCGGGCGGGCCCGACGACGCCGTGTCGATCCTCACGGTCCACGCCGCGAAGGGGCTCGAGTGGCCCTGCGTCGTCGTGGCCGGCGCCAACGGGAACGGACGGAGCCACAACGCGCCCTTCCTCGTCGACGAGGAGGGCCGCGTCGGCTGGCGGTTCCTCGACGCCCTCGACCGGACCCCGATCCCGACGAGCGGCTACGAGCGGTTGAAGGACGAGGACGGGGTGGCCGACGCGCAGGAGAACCTGCGCCTGCTCTACGTCGCGCTGACCCGCGCGGAGGAGCGCCTTGTCGTCTCGTGGTCGTTCGGGGAGCGGAAGAAGGACGGCGAGCCCTCCCGCGTCACGGGCTGGGCGGCGCGGATCTGGGACGCGCTCGCGACCTCGAGCGAGATCGGGGAGCGCACGGTCGCTCTCGGCGACGCGAACGTCCTCGTGCGCGTCGAGCCCGCCACCCTCGAGGACGCGCGCGACGAGGCGCTCCGCCCGTGGTTCGCGCGCCACGGGGCCGCCGGCCTGCTCGGCGGCGAGGGGCCCGAGGGCGACGCCGACGCGGCCCGGTCGGCCTGGGCGGGGGCGGCCCGGCGCCCCGAGAGCCTGGGCGCGACGCCGTTCGTCGTGACGATCTCCGACCTGCTCTCGTTCGCCCACGGGCCCGCCGAGCACTACCTCGCGCGCGTCGTGGGCGACCCGGGCGACGCGCCGGGCGCGCGTCGGGCCCCGCAGCGGGAGGACCCGGCGAGCGGCGCCGAGGACGCGCCGGACGCCGACGTCGTGCGCGCCGCCCGGCAGGAGCGCTGGGACGAGGGACGCGAGATCCTCGACGGCGTCGACCGGGCCGCGCTCGGCCGCGCCGTCCACCTTGCGATCGAGCGCCTGACGGAGGAGCGGGCGTCGGTCGACGCCACGGTCGACGAGGCGCTGGCCGAGGAGTTCCCCTCGGGCGTCCCGCCGGGGGCGCGCGACGTCGCGCACGCGATGGTCGCGCGGTTCCTCGCGTCGCCGACGGGCGAGGCGTTCGCCGCCGCGCTCGCGGCCGGTCGCGAGGTCCGCCGCGAGGTCGCCTTCCACGCCCGCATCCGGTTCCCCGAGGGGGCCCGGGTCGGCGGCTTCGACTCCCTCCTCGTGAAGGGCTCCGTGGACCTCTGGCTGGGCGACGAAGCCGGTCGCGTCGTCATCTACGACCACAAGACGAATTCCCCGAAGAGCCGCTGGCGCGACCCGCAGGCCCTCGTTACGCACTACGCGCCGCAATTGCGGCTCTACGCCCTGGCCGCCGAGCGGGTGCTCTCGCGCGAGGTCGGCGGCGCCGCGCTCCTGCTCCTCGACCCCGCGTGGGAGGCCCTGGGCGTCCCCGTCGAGGCCGCGGTCGACGTGGGAGGCCCCGCGCTCGAGGCGACGCGCCGCCTCGCGCACACGTTCGCGACCGCCGTGCTCGCCTACCGGGCGTAGCCTCGAGCCTGGGGTTTGTCTCCTGGGATAGGCTCCTACCTGCGGGTCACGGCGCCGCCGCGTCCGAAGAGCCCCTTCTCGCCGAAGATCCAGCGCCGCTTGGGCTCCGTGTAGCTCAGGCCGAAGCGGCTGATCGCCGCGTCGCGCACGAGCGCCACCGCCTCGGACGGGTCGTCGGTCACGACGAGGCGGTCGTAGTCCTCCTGCGCGATCGTGCCGCGCGCGACCATCACGCGCAGGAACTCCATCATCTCCTCCCAGTACTCGCGCCCCATCAGCACGAGCGGGAAGTCGCGGATCTTGCCCGTCTGGACGAGCGTGGCGGTCTCGAAGATCTCGTCCATCGTGCCGAACCCGCCCGGCAGCGTCACGAAGCCGAACGAGTACTTCACGAGCATCACCTTGCGCACGTAGAAGTGGCGGAAGTGCACCACCTTGTCCACGTACGGGTTCGGCGCCTGCTCCATCGGGAGCTCGATGTTGCAGCCGATCGACAGCCCGCCCGCGTCCTTCGCGCCGCGGTTGGCCGCCTCCATGATCCCGGGGCCGCCGCCCGTCATCACCGTGAAGCCTGCGCGCGCGAGCTCGAGGCCCACCTGCCGGCCCATGGCGTAGAAGGGGTGGTCCTCCTTGAAGCGCGCCGAGCCGAAGATGGTGACGCAGGGGCCGATGAAGTGGAGGGCGCGGAACCCGCGGAAGAACTCGCGGTAGATGCGCGTCGCGCGTACGAACTCCTTCCAGCGCGACTGGGGTCCGCGCAGGAACTTCTCCTCCGCGTCCAGGTCGTACAGCCGGCGTCGCTCGCTCGCATCGGGGTCGTCGTCCATGGGGTCAACGTATCCCCGGGCCCGCGACACGGCACGGTCCCTTGCGGGGGAGGGCGATCGCAAAGGAATCGTCCGCCCCCCGCGGCGGGGCGGTAGTCTCGGGCGCTTCGCGCGGCACGGGCCGCCTGGCGGAGGTCCAGGGTGTCCCATCCGTCTCCCTTCCGCGGCGTCGGCGCGCTCGTCACGGGCGCCTCGTCGGGGATCGGCGTCGAGATCGCGCGCCTCCTCGCCGCGGCCGGCGCGCGGCTCCTCCTGACGGCGCGCCGGGTCGACCGCCTCGCGGCGACGGCCGCGGAGTGCCGTGCGCTCGGCAGCCCCTCCGCCGAGCCGTGGGCGGACGACCTCGCCGACCCGGCCGCGCCGGCCCGCCTCGCGCAGGCGGCCGCCGAGCGCCTCCAGGGCGTGGACCTGCTCGTCAACAACGCGGGGTTCTCGGTGCCGGGCCTCTTCGACCGCGCCTCCCTCGAGCGGGTCCTTTCGATGACGCAGGTGAACGTCGCGGCGCCCGTCGCGCTGACGCGGCTCCTCCTGCCCGGGATGCTCGAGCGCCGCCGCGGCTGGATCCTGAACGTCTCCTCGATGGCCGGGATCCTGCCGGCGCCGTACCAGTCGGGCTACGCGGGCACGAAGGCCTTCCTCCTCAACTGGAGCGAGAGCCTGCGCGAGGAGGTCCGCTCCCGCGGGGTCGTCGTCACCGCGCTCTGCCCCGGCGTCACGGACACGGAGTTCTTCGAGGCGGCGGGCTACCGCAACGTCACCAAGTTCCTGAAGCACCGCATGGCCGCCGAGCCCGTCGCGCGCGCGGGACTCGCCGCGCTCGAGCGCGGGCGCGCCCGGGTCGTCCCCGGGGCGCTCAACAAGACGCTGGTGTTCGCCGGGACGCGGCTCGCCCCGCGGTCGGTCGTCCAGTGGGTCAGCCGCAAGCTGATGGCGCAGCGCCCGCCGCCCGAGCGTGATCGTCCCCGTCCCCCGAAGGAGGAAGCTCCCCATGCGTAGCGCCGACGTCACCGCGGCGATCCTCGCCCTCGCGCTGGCCGGGTGCGGAGAACGGAAGGACGGGACGCCGCCCTCGAAGGCGCCGAAGACCGCCGCCTGGCACGAGGTCTCCGAGGCCTCGCTCACGGACGCGCAGAAGGCGCAACGGGCGAAGGCCGACGAGGCCCGCCAGGCCCTCTTCGGCTTCCTCTCCGCCCGGCTCCAGAAGGAGATCGCCGCCTCGGGACCGGCCGCCGCCGTCTCGGTCTGCAAGACGGATGCGAAGAAGATCGCCTCCGACGTCTCGGTCTCGAAGGGGGTCACGATCGGGCGCACCTCGTTCCGCCTTCGCAACCCGGCGAACGAGGGACCCGAGTGGACGAAGCCCTACGTCGCCGCGCGGCGCGAGAAGCCCGCGGTGCTCGCGCACGACGACGGCCGCCTGGCGCTCCTGCACCCGATCCGCCTCCTGACGACGTGCCTCGTCTGCCACGGCGACGCGGCGACGATCGCGCCCGAGGTCCAGGCGGTCCTCGCCAAGGAGTACCCCGCCGACCAGGCGACCGGCTTCAAGGAGAACGACTTGCGGGGATGGTTCTGGGTGGAAGTCCCGAAGCCGTAACGCGTCCCGAGGCGTCCCATCCCGACCGAGTCACTGCGGGGTGGTCGGTCCCAATGCCCGACGGAACTCAACGGGCAGTCGCGGCGACGTGGGCGGCGACGACCCACCCTCCATGTCACCGCGGCTTCCCGCGGAAATCCGTCGGGCGTTGGAACCGACCGCCCCGCAGTGACTCGGTCGCCGTGCCGCACCTGACTATGGTTTCGGGACCTCGACCCAGAACCAGCCGCGTAGGTCGTTCTCCTTGAAGCCGGTCGCCTGGTCGGCGGGGTACTCCTTCGCGAGGACCGCCTGGACCTCGGGCGCGATCGTCGCCGCGTCGCCGTGGCAGACGAGGCACGTCGTCAGGAGGCGGATCGGGTGCAGGAGCGCCAGGCGGCCGTCGTCGTGCGC
>DATLLK010000051.1:0-5133 GCA_035537895.1 Planctomycetota bacterium | reverse complement strand
TACCCGAGCGCCACGAGATAGCCCCCGAGGAGCGGGTCGGCGATCGCGCGCCACGGGACGGCGGCGTCTGCCGCCTCCCCGTCGCGGGGCGCCGCGTCGCCCGAGAGGTCCCACCGCTCGACCGTCAAACCGTCGCGCGTCGTGAGCGCCGCGCCGTCCTCGACGAGGAGCAGCGCGCGCAGCGTCCCATCGTCCGGGATCGACGGGCCCGCTTCGAGCGTCGCGCCGAGGCGCAGGACGTGGACCGTCGTCGTGGGCGACCACCAGAGGCCGGGCATCGCACCCATGCCGATCGCGTCGTCGCCGCCCGGGAACGGGCCGGGGAGCACCACGTCGTCGTCGAGCACGGCGGACGTGACGAAGCACAGCGTGGCGCCCGCGGCCCGCAGGTCCCACGCCCCCTCGGGTAGCACCCGGCGGTCCAGCACGGTCGCGCCCAGCGCGTCGACCGACACGGCGAGCACCGCGCACTCCCAGTCCCATCCGTCCGTCCAGCGGTCCTCCACCGTGAACACGAGCGACCCCTCCGCCGACACGAGCGCGCCGGGCACGTTCACCGGCTCCCCGGAGAGGCGGGTCGCGAGATCCACACGGTGGAGGACGTGCACCATGCGCGGACGACCCATCGCGTCGTCGGACGCGGGTCGACCCACGGTGTAGAGGATCTCGGCGCCCGGGCCGGCGACGAAGCCCGTCACGAACCCGTCCTCGACCTCGACGGGCGGCTCGAGCGACGCCGTGAGCACGTCGATCACGACGAAGCCGTCGAGAATGCCCGCGCCCTCGTCGGGCGTCGGCGCGAACCCCAGGGGCTTGGGACCCGGCATGCCGCCACCACCGCCGGAAGAGTCGTACGGCAAGCCGTGCACGACGAGGCGGCCGTCGTCGGTCAGCAGCGCGTCCGTCCCATTGCCCCAGCCGTAGCCCGCGACCTCGGGGCGGGCCATGCCCCAGCCCGGATCCCCGAGCACGTACCACGCGCCGCCGAGCGCGAGGCGCTCGGAGACGGTCGGCGGCTCGCTCGAGAAGTCCACGATGCGGGCGGCGCGACCGAGGTCGTCCCATCCGAGGACCGCCACGCGCAACCCGTGGCGAAGGAGCCGCTCGGGGACCATCGGCAGCGTCACGTCGCCGAGGCGTCCGCCCGCGCGCCGCGCGACGAGCGGGAGCACCCGGCCGTCGTCGAGGCGATCCACGTCCACCACGTTCTCGGCGATCGTGCAGCGCTGGATGTCGGCGAGCGTCGCGGGGTCGACGACGACCACCTGCTCGGTGGAGACGCCGACGAGTCCGCGCGGGTGCGGGAACCCGCGCAGCACGGTGCCCTCCAGGTCGACGGCGCCGCGGAGGTCGAGGCCGGACGCGGACAGGTCGAGCACGGCGAGCCGGTCCGTCACCGAGGCCATGGGGACCACGACGAGCCCGTCGCCCGGGAATACGCCGAGAGCCTTGGCGTCGTACAACGCCGTCGAGCTCCCGGGGCCGAGGTCGGCGCGGTCGAGCAGCGTGGGAGCGGCCGGGTTCTGGACGTCGAACAGGGACGCGACGACGTTCCATCCCTCGTCGACCTCGACGCCGATCGCCACGAGCCGACCGTCGCCGGTGGGCACGAGGTGCGTGCTCCACCCCGGGACGATCAAGGAGCCGGCGATCGCGGGGGCCCACGGGTCGCTCAGGTCGACGACCCACAGGGGGTCCACCTGCTCGAACGTGACGACGTAGGCCGCCGTCCCGTCGAAGCGCGTCGCGAACAGCTGCTCGCCGCGCGCGAGCCCGAGCGAGGCCATGACGGCCGGGGCGTCGAGGTCGCTCACGTCGATCGTGAACAGGCGCGAGAGCCCGCCGTCCTCGCCGTCGTGGACCACGGCGCGCAGGACGTCGCCCCGCAGGTCCATCTTGAACTCGTCCGACATCCACCCGGGCAGGGGCAGTCCGCCGCGGAGCGCCATCGCCCCGGCCGGGTCGGACACGTCCACGAGCGCGAGCGGGGTCGTGCCGTCATACGACCATCCGGCGACGACGAGCGTCGTGTCCGTGGCGTGGACGAACGCGGGCTCGTCGGGAAGCGCGACGGCGTCCACCGGCGCGAGATCCGGGTCCAGCGCGAAGGAGCGCACCTGGTTCCCCGCGACGACGTAGAGCACGTCGCCCACGAGGCGGCTCGTGCGGTAGGCGCCCGTGAGGGGGATCCGCTCGGTCAGGGTCGGGGACGCGGGATCCGCCACGGAGACGTCGGCGAGGTCGGAGGTGCCGTCGGGCTTCGACAGGAAGAGGAGGGCCCGCTGCCCGCGGAGGAAGAGCTCGTGGGGGTACCCGTCGAGCGCGAGCCGCCCGACGACGCATCCGCCCGCGAGGTCCACGATCGTCAGCCCGGTGTGCACGTTCGCGAGGTAGAGCGTGTCGCCCTCGACGCGATACACGTCGGCCTCGGCAATCTCGCGCGCGAGCTCGGCGCCGGCGCCCGTCGCCTCGCCGCCCGGCGGGGTCGGCGCGAACGCACCGTCCGCGAGCATCCCGCCCGAGGTCATGCCGCGCGGGTCGGCCGTGACGAACGCGGCCTCGGGGGCGGGCGAACCCCCTCCGCCTCCGCCGCAGCCGGCCAGCGTGAACAGCACCGATAGGACCGCACCCGAGCGAACGACTGCCCTCATGACGCGCCTCCGGGCCGTCGGTCGTCGAGGGGAGCCCCGCCTCCTCGAGCCGGTGGGCCACCCTCTAGGATAGGCCCCGGCGCAGCGGGCGGGCGTCAGCGGTCCGAGCGCTGCGGCTCGCCGTCCCGGGGTGGCACGGCGCCCTTCCGGGTGCGGACGCGTTGCAACGCCCGCAGGGACCCCGGGGACGGGTCCTCCCCCTGGCGGCGCTCCAGCTCGATTGCGCGCAACGCCTCCGCTTCCGCCGTCGCGAGGTCGAACCCGACGATCGCCTTCAGTCGGGCGGCCCCGCGCAGGACGCGCGGGTCGTACGGGGCGCGCGCCACTCCGCGCTGGAAGTGGTCGAGCGCCTCCTCCGCCTTTCCGGCCGAGGCCGCCGCGGCGCCCAGCAAGAGGTCCTGCTGCGCCCGGAGCATCAACCACGTGGGACCGGGGGGAAGGGCCCGCTCGAGCCACCGGGCCGGAGGGATGTCCGCGAGCCCCGTGCGCGCCGCCAGCCGCGTCGCCTCCGCGGCGGCGGCCGCCGCCTCGGCCCACGACCCCTCGCGATCGAGGCGCTGCGTCCGACGTTCCGCGGCGACGAGCTCCTCGGGGCCGGCGGCGGGCCACGTGAGGGCGAGGGCGCCGTCGAGCGCCGCGGCGGCGGACTCCGCCTCGGGGCCGGCGCCGCGCGAGACGGCATCCCTCCCTCCCTGCCGGAGCCGATTCGCCAACCAGAGGAGGTAGACGTCGTTGAACAGCGCGAGGCGACCCGTCGTCGCCGCACGGTCGATCGCGGCGACCACGCGCCGCGCGCCCTCCTCGGCGCCGCGCCGGGCCATCGCGTCCGCGATCTCCGACGCTTCGGGCGGGATCGGGGAGGCGGGCGTCTCGTTCGGGGACTCTCCCGCCTGGTGCAGGAGGATCTCGATCTCGGGCGGGTCCTCGACCGCGCAGAGCGGCCCGCCGCCCGGCCTGCGCCGCAGCGCCTCGCGCCGTCGCGCCTCGGCCGAGTACGCGGCGAATCGGGGGTCGAAGAGCAGGTCCGCGAGGGCGTCGAGCGAGGGGCCGTCGTCGCTCGCGCCGAGACCGCGCACCAGCGCGGCCATCCGGTACGCCCGCAGCGCGTCGGGCTGCTCGTCGCGGGTGTGGAAGTAGGGCCGGTGCGCGTAGCGCTCGGCCAGGTCGTCCTGGAGGAGCTGGAGAAGGTCGGCCGCCTGCGCCGCGGTGGCGCCCCGGCCCGCGAGCTCCGCGATCCGGACGACGGCTCCCGAGGGCTCGTCGGATCGATCGGAGAGCCAGGCCAGCGCCTGCTCCCGGATCGCGGGATCCGCGCGCGGCAGCAGCGCGACGGCGCAGGCCTCGCGCAGGTCCGAGTCCTCGAGGCGATCGGAGGCGATCGACCAGAGGAGCGAGGTCGGGGGCTCTCCCGCTTCGCCCGTCAACGCCAGCAACGCCTCGCGCCGCAGGCCCGCGTCCTCCCGGCGGTCGGCGAGCAGGGGCACGAGCAGGTCGGACATGGGTCCGTGGGGCACGCGACGCAGGTGGCCCACGGCGACGCGGACGAGCTCCTCGCTGCGGCTCGACAGAAGACGCCGCCAGAACGGGTCGGTGCGCTCCGGCGCCTTCTCGCACGCCTCCGCGAGCACCGTCGCCAGCTCGACGAGCATCCCCGCGTCGCCGTCGGGGATCTCCTCCGCGAGGCGCAGCGCGAACTCGCGCGGCGCGGGTCCCGTCGACACCCGGAGGTTGCGGACGAGGATGCCCGGGCTGCGCCATCCCCGCCAGCGGCTCCCGATGAACGCGACCGCCGCGCGGCTGTCCACGGCGGCGATCGCCTTGCCGATCGTGCCCGTGTCGATGCCCAGCGCCGGATCCTCGATCGCGAGGTGGACGATCGCGAGCGCCCGCCGTCCGCGCACCGGGCTGCGCGGATGCGCGAGCGACTGGAAGATCGCCTCCTTCAGCGGCTTCGTGCCCGTGCGAACCGCGCGCACCAGGAACGCGAAGACGGCGTCGTCCGCGGGCGCGACGAGGAAGTCGAGCACGTCCTGCTCGAACGGCCGCCAGACGGCGTCGAAGAGGCCCGCTTGAAGGAGCGCCCGTTCGCGCGGGCCGCCCCGGGCCTCGAGCACGCTGGCCGCGTGGGAGGCGACCGTCGGGTCCCCGTCGCGGACCAGCGCGGCGAGCAGCGGCAGCGCGCGGTCGGCCTCGTCGTCCTCGAGCGCGAGGACCGCGTCCGCCCGCACCTCGCTGGGCCGTGCCGGGTCGGTGAGCCGGAGGGCGGTCGCGTCGTCGCCGATTCGCCGAAGCTCGCGGAATCCGCCGGACACCGCGCTCAGCACGTCCGGATCGAGTCCCTGCGGCGCGAGGACGAGTCCCCGGAGCGCCTCGAGCGCCGCGTCCCGTGGGCGCGCGAGGAGCAGGCGGACGCCGAGCGACGGCTCCTCGAACTCGTTGCGCTGCAGCGCCCGCACCACGGGTTCGACGAGCGCGGCGCCGA
>DATLLK010000050.1:0-4394 GCA_035537895.1 Planctomycetota bacterium | reverse complement strand
CTCGTAGAGCACGGCGCCGAGCGCGTAGACGTCGGTCGCCGCGCGCCTGCTCGGGGCTCATGTAGGCGGGCGTGCCCACGATCTGGCCGGTCAACGTGAGCCCCGCGTCGCTCCCGATCTCGAGCGCGAGCCCGAAGTCGGTGACGAACGGGTTGCCCTCGTGATCGAGGAGGATGTTCCCGGGCTTGACGTCGCGGTGGACGAGCCCGTGCGTGTGGACGTAGGCGACGGCGCCCGCGACGTCGGCGACGAGACGCGCCGCGAGCGGAGGGGCGAGCGGGCCCTCGCGGAGGCGGTCGGCGAGCGAGCGGCCCTCGACGAGGTCCATCGAGAACCAGAGCCTGCCGTCGGCGCTGCCCACCTCGTGGACCGCGACGATGTGCGGGTGGCGCAGTCGCGCGAGGCGCGCGCGCTCGCGCTCGAAGCGCCGGAGCGCGCTGCCGAAGAGCAGGTCGCCCGTGCGCAGGACCTTCACGGCCACGTCGCGCTCGAGCGAACGCTGGCGCGCGCGGTAGACGACGCCCGTCCCGCCGCGGCCGATCTCGCCGAGCATCGTGTAGTCGTCGGGAAGGGCGGGCGGCGGCGGGACGGGTTGCGCCTCGTCGAGCGCGTCCACGAAGGACGACAGCTCCTCCTCGCCCAACTGCCACGCGTGCGCAAGCGCGCGGGAGGCGCGCGCCACCGCCTCGCTGTCCGCGTCGTCCGGCGTGGGAGCGGGAACGTCTCCCTGCGCGCCCGCGTCGGCCAACTCGCCGAGGCGCTCCGCGTCCGGGTCCGGCTCGCTATCGGTCACGCCTCGCTCCCGAGGCGCGCGCCGAGCGTCGCCGCCGCGCGCCCGAGGCGGCGGCGCACCGTCGTCGCGGGCTCCGCGACGAGCGCCGAGATCGCGTCGATCGTCAGTCCCTGGAAGAAGCGCAGGGCGAGCACCTCGCGCTGCTCGTCGGGGAGGCCCTCGACGGCCTCCGCCAGCCGGTCGCGCGCCTCGCGTCGCGCGACGGCCGTGACGACGCCGGTCGTGCCGGCGGGGAGCGACAGGGAGGAGTCGATCGGCCGCTGCGGGCCGGTCGCCGTGCGCTTCTTCGCCCCGTGATGGTCGGCGAGCCCTCGCAGCACGTTCTCCGCGATCCCGCAGAGCCACCGGACGAAGGCGTCGGGGCCGCGGTCCTCGTAGCGGTCGAGCGCCCCGTGGGCCGCGAGCCAGGTCTCCTGGAGCGCGTCCTCGGGCTCGACCTTCTCCCGCAGCGCCGGCCCCATGCGCACGCGCAGGTAGAGGCGCAGCCTCGGCTCCGTCAGCCCGACGAGCCGACCGAACGCGGCCGCGTCCCCCTCCCGCGCCCGCGCCACGAGGGCCCGGGTCACGACGTCGGCGTCCGCGGTCGTGGCAGGGTCGGTGTCCATCCGTCCTCGTAAGGGGAGAGGATGCGGCCGTCCGCCACGCCAAGCCAGCCCGGACCCCGCGGCGTCGGCTACGGCCGCAGGAGGGTCAGACCGTGCGGGACGACGCGGGCGGTGAGGGGCGTCTCGCCGGCCGGGTCGCCGTCGATCTGGACCGCAGTCGGCGGGTCGCTTCGGACCTCGACCGAGGTCCCCGCCCGGATCTCCACGTCGCGGTCCCGCTCGAGCCCGCCTTCGAAGGCGCGAAGGAGCATCCGGAAGTGGTCGCGGCGCCGGCCTCCGCGCAGCACGATCACGTCGAGGCGGCCGTCGTCCATGCAGGCGTCCCGCGAGAGCGTGAAGATCCCGCCGTAGCAGTTCGTGTTCTGCACGATGACGGCGCCGCCCTCCACGTGGTGCGTGCCGTCCACGACGACGTGCAGGCGCGGCGCGCGGTAGTCGAGGAACGACCGCGCGATCGGGAGCAGCCAGCGCGAGTAGCCGCCCTTGCCGGTGCCGCGGGCGGCGGCGACCGCGCGGACGACCTGCGCGTCGAGCCCCGCGCCCACGACGGCGAGCGCGCGCCCTCGGTCGGTCGCGAGCAGGTCCACCTCCCACGGACGCCCCGTCGTCACGAGATCGGCCCATCGTTCGACGGAAGCGCGGAGCGGCACCGCGGCATCGCGCGCCACGAGGTTCGCGGTGCCGCGCGGGCAGAGCGCGACCGGCCACGGGAGCGGGCGCTCGCGGGCGTTGACGACCTCGTGGAGCGTGCCGTCGCCTCCCACCACGGCGAGGCGGTCGGCCGCGGCGTCGGGAAGGGCGGCGACGTGCGCGCGCGCGTCGCCCGCCCCGGTCGTCCAGTGGACCGAAACCGTCGCGCCGCGCTCCCCGAGCGCGCGCGACAGCCCCTCCACGAGGCGCTTCGTGCGCCCGCGTCCGGCGGCCGGGTTGGCGATGACGTGGACCTTCATCGGCGGGCCCGCAATCCCTCGCGCGCCTTGACCCTGTGGGACACCGCCGGTAGGTTCCTCCGCTGTCCCGGGGCGCCGCGCTCCGCGGGGGCCGGATGAAATACCACCACTTCGGCAGCGGTCGCTATGTCCTGCGCCTCGATCCCGGCGAGGACGTGGTCGCCTGCCTGGCGACGTTCGCCACCGAGCGCAACGTGCACGCCGCCTGGGTGAGCGGCATCGGCTCGCTCGACTCGGTCGTCCTGGGCTTCCTCGACCCCAAGGAGAAGGTCTACATCAAGCGGACCTTCGACGAGCGCATGGAGATCGGGAGCCTGACGGCCAACGTCGGCGTCGCCGACGGGAAGCCGTTCGTGCACGCCCACGCCGTCGTGAGCCCCCGCGAGCTCCTGGCCTACGCCGGGCACCTCCACGAGGGCCGCGTGGGGGTGGTCGTCGAGCTCTTCCTGACGTCCATGCAGGGGGCCCTCGCCCGCGCCGTCGACCCCGCGACGGGCTTCGCGCGCCTCGTCCTGCCCGGCGAGGCGGCCACGCCTGCCGTCGACTGACGGCCGACGATGAAGACGCTCGTGATCGTCGCGGCCGGCGTCGCCGACCGGCCCCAGGAGGAGCTCGGGGGGCGGACGCCGCTCGAGGCCGCCCAGACGCCCGCGCTCGACCGCCTCGCGCGCGACGGGCGCCTCGGGAGGCTCGTTCCCGCGCCCGAGGACCTGCGCCCCGAGGAGGGGGCCTGGGCCCTCGGCGCGTACGGCCTCGACCCCCGCGCTTTCCCCGAGATCGGGGCGGTGCTCGAGGCCGCGGCGTTCGACGTGGCCGTCGGCTCGCTCGACCAGGCGTTCCGCCTCTCGCTCGTCACGGCGCACGAGGACACGATCTTCGACCCGACGGCCGGCCACGTCTCGCGCGACGAGGCGGTCCTCCTGCTCGAGGCGCTCGCGCGCGGCGTGTCCGACCCCGACCTCCAGTTCCTCCCGGGCGATGGCTGGCGCAACATCCTCCTCTGGCGCGGCGCGCGCGACGTCCGCGTGAAGACGGTCCCGCCCTACGAGGTCGTGGGCCGCAGCCTCGCGGGCGCGATGCCGCGCGGCACGGGAACGGCGCGCCTGGTCGCCGCGGTCGCGAAGAGCGCCGACCTCCTGCCCGCCCACGACGTCAACGAGTGCCGTCGCGACCTCGGGGAGAACCCGGCGACGCTCGCGTGGGCGTGGGGGGCCGGCGTCGCGACGGCGCTGCCCTCGTTCCGCGAGCGCGTCGGGCTCTCGGGCGCCGTCGTCGGCGTCAACCCGTCGTTCGTGGGCGCCGGCCGCCTCCAGGGCCTGACCCACGTGCCCGTCGCGGGCGCCACGGGGACCGTGACGACGGCGTTCCGCGCCAAGACGGACGCCGCGCTCGCGGCGCTCGAGGCGCACGATGTCGTGTTCCTCCACATTGACGCGGCGGCCGAGGCCTCCCACTCGCGCGACTTCGTCGCGAAGGTCGCGGCCCTGGAGCACCTCGACGGCTATGTCGTCGCCCCGGCGACGCAGGCCGCCGAGTCGAGCGGCGACCTGCGCCTCCTCGTGGTGGGGGGCGAGGCGGTCGCGGTCGACTCCGGCCGCCACCTCCACGACGCCGTCCCGTTCGCGATCTTCGGCGCCGGGATCCGCGGGCACCGAGGCAGCGCGTTCACGGAAGTCGCGGCGCGCGACGGCGGCTTCCTCGTCGAGCGGTCGCACGAACTGCTCGACTTCGTGCTCCACGTCGCCTGACGGCGTGGGGTCCGCGCGGGCGGGCATCCCCGCCACGTGGATACGCCGATCCGTGACGGGAGGACTTCGCGAGTCCTACCGTTGGCGTCGAGGCGGCTTTCGCCTACTCGGGGCGTTCCGGGTGGCACACGCCGCACAGGCGCGCCGTGAAGCGCGTCTGTGCCGTGGCCAGGTCCGGCGCGTGGTAGTAGCGACCACGGCGCCCGCCATTCGTCACGACCTTCGTGACGAAGTGGTTCGCCGCAATCGCCGGGCACTTCGCGCGATGGATGTGGGTGGGGGTGGACCGGTCCGTGAT
>DATLLK010000049.1:0-4250 GCA_035537895.1 Planctomycetota bacterium | reverse complement strand
GGCCGGCGGGGTCGGCGGGGCCGGCGGCGCCGGCTGGAGGTCGTGACGGCCGAAGCGCATCGCGAGCCACGGCTCGATCAGGAGGATGCCGAGCACGATCGCGAGCAGCCAGGACGTCAGCTCGCCCTCGACGCGACGCTCGTCCTTCGACTCGGCGCGGTCCTCGTGCGTCGAGACGACGCGCAGCGTCCCCTCGGGCGCGCGCGCCGCCACGGCGGCGTGGTCGGCGCGGAGCAGGCAGCCCTCGAGCGGCTCGGGATTGACGCCGAACGCCTCCTCGACCCGCCGCGGCGCGCCGCTCGACCCGCGCGCGGGCGGACGCTCGTAGGCGAGGCGCCACACGCCGCTCGTCCCCACGCGGTCGTAGGCGATCGTCGGGCGCTCCTCCTCGCTCGGCGCCGCGCGCACCGTGGGCGTCTCCTCGCCGCGCCCCGGGATCGCGAGCCGCGGGGCCGTCGCGTCGCGCGGCAGCGCCGCGGCGAGCGTGCCGCCCACGAGGACGTTGCGGCCCGAGGCCGCCTGACGCGTCATGAGGAGGGCCGCGTCGTTCAGGAGCACCGGCAGGAAGAGCGCGAACGCGCCGGGGTTCCACTCGTCGTCGAGCGCCGTGCCGACGTACATCGCGCGCCCGAGGCCGTAGGGGCCCTCGGCGATCGCGACGGGGCCGGGCGAGCCCGGCGAGCCCGCGAAGCGCAGGACGACGGCGTCGTCGGCCGGGTCGGGCGACGACATCGGCGTCACGCCGCCCCCGTTGCCGGGCGGCTCGATCGGCAGGAGGGCCATGCGCCCGAACATCCGCGGCGGCACCGTGCGGACGAAGGAGGCCTCGCCCGAGGTGAACGCCTTCGAGAGCGGGTGCGACCCCGCCGTCGCGAAATCGAGCGTCCAGGCCGTCTCGCGGCGCGTCAGGCGCTCGGCGGGGGCGAACCGGAAGGGGAGCAGCCGCGTCGCGGGCGGCCCTGCGAAGGCGGCGTTCCAGCCGGTCTCGTCGAAGGCGTCGCCGACGAAGACGATGAGCGCGCCGCCCCCGCGGACGAAGGCGAGGAGCTCGCGCTGCGCCGGCTCGCCGCGCGGCGCGCGGTTGCCGAGGAGGACGAGCCCGGGCGGGGCGAGCGGGTCGCCGAGCCCGCGGCGCAGGTCCTCCTCGTCGCGCGCGAGGTCCAGCTCGAACACGTCGCCCGAGCCCTCGCCGACGAGCAGGCCCTTCAGGAACGCGTTCGGGTCGAAGACCGCCTCCTGCGACGGCTCGACCCACGCGAGGACCTTCAGCCGCGCGCGGACGTCGAGGGCGAGGACGCGGCGGCTGTCGAGGCCCAGCGCGTCCGCCGCGGGGTTGGACTCGGGCGGCGCGACCTCGACGCGGACCGCGTGCGCGCCCGCCGTCTTCCAGCCGAGGTCCCGCGACACGGGGATCAGCACGCTCGTCTCGCGGGCGGCCAGCGTCCGCGCGTCGGCGCCGGGGAGCGGCGGCACCCGCACGGCGGGCAGCGGCGAGGGCGCGTCGTCGAGGAAGACCCGAAGCGTCGCGCCCTCGACCGGCGCCGTGCCGTAGTTGACGACGCCGACGCGGAGCGAGAACCCGTGCCCCGCGAAGACGTCCGACGCGTCGCCCGGGGCGACCTCGGACACCGCGAGGTTGGGCAGCGCGCCGGTGCCCGACCCGCCGACGTCCACGACCTCGATCGTCGCGCCCTCGCGCGCGAGCGACTCGAGCTCGTCGCGCAGGTCGTCGGCGCCCTCGCGGCGCTCGGGCGCCCGCCAGTCCGTCGCCTGCAGGTCGGTCACCCAGACGAGGACGCGGTTGACGTCCCCGGCCTGGAAGAGCGTCTGGAAGGAGCACGCCGCCAGCGCGTCGGACCACGCCGCCGGCGCCTCCGTCGGGCGCACCGCGACCAGCGCCTGCTTCGCCCGCGCTCCGCCCTCGCGCCCGACCGCGCGGGGCAGGAGGAGCGCCGGGCTCGCTCCGCTCCGGTCCGGGCGCACGTCGTTGCTGACGACGACCGCCACGACGTCGTCGGCCTGCAGGCCCGACAGCACGCGGTCGGCCTCCTCGCGCACGCGGTCGCTCACCGACCGCGCGCCGTCCCTCGCGGCCGTGCTGTACGACGTGTCGAGGAGCAGGGCCACGGTGCGGCGGGGCCGGGTCAGCGCGGCGAGCGTCGCGTCGGAGACGACCCAGCGCGACAGCGCGAGGCCGAGCAGGAAGAGCGCCGCCACGCGCAGCGCGAGGATGAGCCAGTTCTCCATCCGCAGGCGCTTCTGGTGCTTCTTCAGCGCCGCGAGGAGCCACTGCATCGCCGCCCACGCGTGCGGGCGCACGCGCCGGCGGTTGAGCAGGTGGATGATGATCGGGACGGCCGCGGCCGCGGCGCCGAGGCCGAGGAGCAGCGGGTGGAGGAGGACCGCGACGGGGATCACCCGCGCCTCCGGGCCTCGCGGCGGGCGAGGTAGGCCGACAGCGTCGTCCCGAGGTTCTCCGAAGTCTCGAGCGGCACGTAGTCGATGCGGTTGGCGTGGCAGGCGCGACGGATCTGGCGCGTGAACGCCTCCACCTCGTCGAGATAGGCCCGCTGGAGGGCCTCGGGGTCGGCGACGACCTCGAGCCCCTCCTCGAGGCCCTGGAACCGCGTCAGGCGCTCGAAGGGGAAGCGCGTCTCGTCGGGGTCGAGCACGTGGAACAGGACCATCTCGTGCCCGCGGTGACGGATCTCCTTCAGGCCCGCCGAGATCGCGTGGACGTCGTCGAGCAGGTCGCTGAAGAGCAGGACGAGGCCCCGGTGGCGCAGCGACTCCCCGACCTCGCGCAGGGCCCGCCGCACGCCCGTCGCTCCCGTGGGTTCCGCCTGGTCGAGCGCGGCCATGATCGTGCGCAGGTGGACGGGGTTGCTGCCCGCGGGGAGCACCCGGCGGACCTGGTCGTCGAAGAGGCACAGGCTGACCGTGTCCTGCTGCTGCGTGATGAGGTAGGCGAGCGCCGCGGCGGCCCAGCGGGCGTACTCGAGCTTGCTGTGCCCGACGTGGTCGCCCTGGTAGGTCATCGACGCGGAGACGTCCACGACGAGCGCGGCCTCGAGGTTGGTCTCCTCCTCGTAGCGCTTGATGTAGAGCCGGTCGGAGCGGCCGAAGACCTTCCAGTCGACGAACCGGATGTCGTCGCCGGGCACGTACTCCCGGTGCTCGGCGAACTCCACGGAGGAGCCCCGGAACGGGCTGCGGTGCAGGCCCGAGATCCAGCCCTCGACGACGAGCCTCGCCTTGAGCTCGAGGCCCTCGATCCGATCGAGGACCTTAGGATCCAAGTACCGACGGGAGTCGCTGGTCACGCAGGGCCTCGCCACCCGTCGCCGGGATCGTGCGGAGCAGGTCGTCGATGAGCCGGTCCGAGGTGTAGCCCTCGGCCTCCGCGCCGTAGGTCGTGATGAGCCGGTGCCGAAGCACGGGGTGCGCGACGGCCCGGATGTCGTCGGTCGAGACGTGCAGGCGGCCCTCGAGCAGCGCGCGCGCCTTGCCCGCGAGGACGAGGAACTGGCTCGCGCGCGGGCCGGCGCCCCAGGCCACCCGGTCGCGCACGAAGTCGGGCGCCTCGGGCGTGCCCGCGCGCGTCGCCCGCACGATCCGCAGCACGTACTGGAGGACGTGCTCGGGGACCGGCACGCGGCGGACGACCTCCTGCAGCTCGAGGATCTCCGGGCCCGAGAGGACCCGCTCGAGCTCGACGGCGAGCGGCTTCGTCGTCATCTCGACGATCCGCATCTCCTCCTCCTCGGAGGGGTAGTTCACGCGCACCATGAACATGAACCGGTCGAGCTGCGCCTCGGGCAGCGGGTAGGTGCCCTCGAGCTCGATGGGGTTCTGCGTCGCGAAGACGAAGAACGGCTCCGGCAGCTGGTACGTGCGACCCTGGACGGTGACGCGATGCTCCTGCATCGCCTCGAGGAGCGCGGCCTGCGTCTTGGGCGGCGTGCGGTTGATCTCATCCGCGAGCAGGATGTTCGCGAAGACCGGGCCCGGCGTGAACGCCAGCTTCCGCTGCCCGGTCGCCGGGTCTTCCTGGATGATGTCCGTCCCGGTGATGTCGGTGGGCATCAGGTCCGGCGTGAACTGGATCCGCTGGAACTTGAGATCGAGCGCCTGCGCCAGCGTGTGCACGAGCAGCGTCTTCGCCAGGCCGGGCACGCCGACGATGAGCGAGTGCCCGCCAGCGAAAAGCGCGATGAGCGACTGCTCGATCACCGCGTCCTGGCCCACGA
>DATLLK010000048.1:0-2836 GCA_035537895.1 Planctomycetota bacterium | reverse complement strand
CGGTCTTGACGACCTCCAGGCCGTCGCCCTTCGTCACGAGCCAGGCCCATCCGCTCCCGAACTGCGTGAGCGCGGCCTTCGCGAAGGCCTCGCGGAAGGCGTCGTAGCCGCCGAAGGACGCGTCGATCTTCTCCGCGACGCGCCCCGTGGGCTTGCCGCCGCCCTTCGGGCGCATGCTGTGCCAGTAGAAGGTGTGGTTCCAGACCTGCGCCGCGTTGTTGAACACGGCCGCGTCGTCGGGCTTGCCCGCGGTCGCCTTCACGACCTCCTCGAGCTTCATCCCGGCGAAGGGCTTCCCCTTGACGAGCCCGTTCAGGTTCGTGACGTAGGTCGCGTGGTGCTTGCCGTGGTGGATGTCGAGCGTCGTGGCGCCGATCACCGGCTGGAGCGCGGTGCGCTCGTAGGGCAGCGGCGGCAGCACGAACGGGTCGCTCTCCGCGTGGGCGGCGGGCAGCCAGCCGCGCGGGGCGAGCGCGACGGCGCCGAGCGCCGCGGCGCCGGCGAGGATCGCGCGACGGGTCGGGACGGGCGTGGGATCGGGACGCATGGGGATCTCCCTCCGGGGACCGGGCCCCGAGTCTAGCGAGCGCGCAGGGTGCCCCTCCGGATGCGACGGTCGCATGGCACCGCAGTACCGCATGCGGTAGGCTCCCGCCCGGAGCGCATCGGCTCGCGAGGACCCTCCATGGGACGTGACCTGCGGATCCTCCTCCTCCTCGTCGCAAGCGCACTTGCGGCCCCGCGCCCGGCCGCGGCCGACGACGTCCCCGCCCCGCGTTTCGACCGCGTGGACCACGCGAAGCCCGATCGACTTCTCGAGCTGGACGCGAAGGCGGGCGAACCCAAGGCGATCCGCGCGATCGCCCAGCGACTGCGCGGGAAGACGCCCGAGGAGACGCTCAGGGCGATCGACCGGTGGATGGTCGCGACGCTCGAGTGGGACGAAGACGTCTTCGACGGCTGGCGCCCGATCGAACGCATGGTGGCGGACGGCACGTACGGCGGGTGCGCGGACCACGCCATGGCGTTCGGGACGATCGCGCGCGCGTGCGGGATCCCGACCGTCTGGGTGAAGACGATGGACGTCGCCTGGATCGAGGCGTTCCGCGGGGGGCGCTTCGACGAGAACCGGGACGCCTGGAGCGGCCACGTGTTCCTGGAGGTCTTCCTCGACGGCGCGTGGCGCCTCCTCGATGCGCAGGCGGGGGTGCTCTACATGCGCTACGACCCGACGTCGCGCCTCCTTCCCGGCCGTCGCTTCGCCTACGACAAGGGCGGCAAGCCCTGGGACCTCGTCCTCTCGGTTCGCTGGCCGGAGTGGAAGACGCAGACGAGCGCCCACTTCAAGACGACGGACCCCGCACGCGAGACGGCGGACGAAGCGAAGGCCGAGGCGCGCATCGGCGACCCACGCCCGCTCAACCCCGAGGTCCTCGTCGCGGGCAACCGCCCGCGATGGGTCTGGGCGCAGGCCGCGGCGCGGAGCGCGGGGTACCGGCTGGGGCCCTCGTTCAACACGGGGTTCGAGAAGGCGCTCCCGGCGGCTCGCGGCAAGGTCCTCGTCGTCCTGTGCTCGCGCAGGCAGCCCGTGTTTCCCGCGGAGCAGGCCGCGGAGTGGCTGCCCACGGGATGGCGCGAGAAGGCGGCCTCGGGCGACCCCGACGGGCCGGGCTGGTCGGAGCGGCGATTGGCCGACGGGACGCGCGTCGTCCTCGTCACGGCCCGAGAGCGCGACCGCATCGCCGGTGCGATCCGCGAGGCGCTCGCCGCCAAGTGATTCCCCGCCCCTACGGCGGATCGGCGCGGAGCATCAGCCCGGTCACGTCGCGGTCCTGCGTCACGATGACCTCGATCGGCTCGCCGAAGGCGACCTCCTTGTCGTGGGCCTTGCCCGAGAGGACGTAGCGACCGGGCGGGACGCCGTCGAAGTGGAACGCAAGGTCCTCGCCGACGTAGGCGTCCCAGTGGAACGTGTCGCGTGACTCCGGGACCTGCATCCGCACGAGCATCCACGAGTGCCGCGGCCGCGCGTCCGGCAGGCGTCCCTCGATCGTGCCCGACACGCGCACGCCGGGGAGCGTCACGTCGAGGGGGACGTCCTCGTCGCCGACGGTGACGGTCCACTCGTGTCGCTCGACCGTGCCGTTGCGCGCGATGGCGGCCCGGTACGTGCCGCGGTCGAGCAGCGTCTCGAATCGGCCGTCTTGTTCCAGGCGACCGACGGCCAGGGCGAGCCCGGAGCGCCCGGTCGGCGACTCGAACGAGATGCCCATCGGTGGGCCGGCCGGCGTGCCCGACGCGAGGCGCACGATCCCGTGCACGCGACGCCCCGCCTCCGGCACGCCGATGTCCACGAGCACGCGCTCGCCCGGGTTCAGCCGTCGCTCCACGGGGCGGGAGGTCTCGCGACCGTCTCCCTCGGCGAGCCGCACCCAAAGCTGGTACGCGCCCGAGCGAAGCCCCCGGATCTCGAAGCGCCCGTCCCCATCCGTCCTGACCGTCATGGCCATGGCGCCTGCTCCCAGGGGATCGTGCATCCCGACGTTCACGGCGTGCTCGGGAAGCGGACGCCCCTGGCGATCGAACGCGCGCCCCGCGAAGGACCCCTCTCCCATCACCACGACCTGGCGATAGTTGCCGGAGGGCACCTGCGGGACCGCCTGCGGGACGGCCCACCGGCGCTCGAGCCCTCCGGGGCTTCGGACCACCACCTCGAAGCGTCCCCTGCGCACGTCCCGGAACCGGAAGACGCCATCCGCCTCCGGAGCCGAGAGGGCGATCTCGACGGACGCGCTGGTGTCGATCGACCGAAGCGTTGCGGACAGGCCATCGAGGT
>DATLLK010000047.1:0-2042 GCA_035537895.1 Planctomycetota bacterium | reverse complement strand
GAAGGAGATGTTCGACCAGGGGGCCCGCCACCTGGTCCTCTCCATCGGCTCCCTCTCCTTCGCCGACAGCGCCAGCATCGGCACCGTCCTCGACCTCCAAAAACAGGCCGAATCCCGCGGCGGCCGCCTCGTGCTGGCCGGCCCCACACCGCGATTCCGGCGGGTCATCGAAGGCATGGGCCTGGCGGCCCGCTTGCCCATCGCGCCCGACGAGACAGCGGCGAAGTCACTGCTTCGGTAGGCGACCTGGTGGGACGGAAGTGGACTCCGCGCGACAGGCGGAGAGTCGCCCCCGCGACTCGCGACGGCCATGCGCGCGTTCGTCGTCCAGCAAGAGCTCTTGACCTGAGGGGTCGGGGCGGATTTTGCGAGACCGCGGGAGCGGGAGCCGCGATCGCGTCCCACTCGGGCCGCTGAGCGGCTCCCCGAGGGCGCGTCTGCGCGCCCGAGGGCGCGGGATGCGCTTGCGCATCCGCGCCGCGAACCCCGGTCCGCAAAAGCCGCCCCGTACGTCCCTGATCGGAAGGGCGTCGCGGCGCCGTCCTCGCAGCCGCGAACCCCGGTCCGCGAAAGCCGCCCCGTACGTCCCTGATCGGCACCCGTCGCCCCGCGCCCGGGCTACGGGGCGCCGTCGGCGGCGAGGCGCGCAATCGCGAGGGTGCCGACCGCGTGACCCAGCGACAGCCCCACGTCGTTGTCGAACGTGAAGTGGATGCCGCCGTACAAGCGCGAGTCCTTCGCCTCGTTCGCGAGCATCGCGAGCTCGGTCGCGTCCTGGGGGAACAGGTAGCCGAGGACCTGGCTCGCCGCGCCCGAGGTCGAGGAGTGGCCGCTCGGGTAGGACGGGAACGGCGGGGTCGTGACGTAGGAGAGCCACGTGTCCCACGGCGCACCGAGGTCGCGGATCGACGTGATGGGCCGCTCGACGTCGTAGAAGTACTTGCACTCCCAGCACGAGACGAACGCGTCGTGCTGCGCCGCTCCGAGGGCCGCGAGCATCCGCGCCATCCGGCACTCGTTGAGGCCCGCCGCCACGGCCTTGTCGAGGGCGATCCGGTCCCAGTGGCCCGGGGGCGTCACCGTCCCCGGACCGTCCGCCCAGAAGTCGGCGATGTCCATGCGCTCCTGCGTCAGCGTCTGGCTCACGTCGAGGACCTCCTGCACCTGCAGGTTCCACTCTGCCGAGCCGTGGACGGGAGGCGGCCCGGGACGCAGCGCCTGTCCGCTCTCCACGAGAAACGTCAGGACGACGCCCCAGCCGGGCAGCAGCGGGGGCTGCACGTTCCCCGGAGGCGTCGGCTCCCAGTGGCCCGCGACCGGGCTCACCACGTAGGCCGGCTGGGGGTCGTCCCCGTGGTCCGTCGCCGCGTGGGCGAGCACCTGCGCCCCGACCGCGCCGCCGAGCGCCACGCCCGCGGCGACGTCGCTCGGGAACTGGATGCACGCGTCGAGGTCGGCGTCCTGCGCGTCGAGCAGGAGTGCGTCGATCGTGGCGGCGTCCGCGGGATCCGGGAAGAGGTAGTGCAGGACCGCCGCGGCGGCCGCCGACATCGCCGCGCGCTCCGAGACGTACGACGGGACGTCGGGTTGGACGCCATGGATGGGGAGCGTCGGGTCGAGGGTCGACGGGCGGGCGCGCAGCCAGGCGAACTTCGCGTCCCAGGCGCAGACCATCGCGTCGTACATCGCCATCGAGACGAGGGCGAGACCGCGAGCCGCCCTGGGCGGGCTCACGCTGCGAAGCGCGATCAGGCTCAGCTGCAGCTCGTTCCAGCGGCGCGCCGTGCCGCCGTTCCAGAACTCGATCCTCTCCTCCTCGATCTCCGTGCGCGCGAGCGCCCGGGCGTGCAGGGCGTCGAGCTCGAGCGCCGTCGCGTCCGAGTCGGAGTCGGAGGGCGCGGGCGGGCGCAGGGCCGGCACGTCCGCGACGATCCAGGTCTGCCACGTCCCGGCGGTCGGCTCGAGGGGCGTCAGGCTGTCGTAGTGGATCGAGGCGTCGCC
The DNA here is from genome assembly GCA_035537895.1 of Planctomycetota bacterium. GTDB lineage: Bacteria > Planctomycetota > PLA2 > PLA2 > JAEUHO01 > DATLLK01. The sequence goes on along the minus strand of DATLLK010000047.1, from coordinate 41 downwards.
GCCTCCTCCTCCGCCCCCGCCACATCCGGCGAGTCCGGGGG
>DATLLK010000046.1:0-2280 GCA_035537895.1 Planctomycetota bacterium | reverse complement strand
GCCCGCCGACGTGCGGACCGTCGTCGTCTCGCACTTCCACGCCGACCACGTCGCCGGGCTGCGCGACTTCCCCCGCGCGCGCCTGGTCGCGAGCCGCGCCGGGTACAACGACGTCGCCGGGCGGGCGGGGTGGCCCGCCCTGCGCCGCGCGTTCCTCCCCGACCTGATGCCGGGCGACTTCGCCGACCGGGCTACCCTGGTCGACGACTTTTCCGGCGGTCCGGACCTGCCGCACCTCGGCCCCACGCGCGACCTTTTCGGCGACGGCACGCTGCTCCTCGTCCCGCTGCCCGGTCACGCCCGCGGCCAGATCGGGCTCTACGCCGAGACGCCGGAGACGCCGACCCTCTTCCTCGCAGACTCTGCCTACAGGACGCGCTCCGTGCGCGAGAACCTGCCTCCCCATCCCCTGACCGACCTCTTCGCGGACGACCCGCGCGCGGCCCGCGACACGCTCACCCGCCTGCACGCGTTCCACCGCGCGCGGCCGGACGTCCGGCTGGTGGCAAGTCACGAGGAGGGAGGGGGCGAACCGTAGATGCTCCTCCCCTTCCACTTCCTGCGGGCGCAATGGGCGTTTACGCATCTGCGCGGCGACGCGCTGCGGCGCTACCAGGCCCGGCGCGCGCGGGGCGTAGTGGCGTACGCGATCCGGCACGCGCCGTTCTACGCGGCGCACTGGGCGGGGTGCGACCGGTCGGACTGGCGGCACTTGCCGCCCGTGGACAAGGCGCTCATGATGGCGCACTTCGGCACGTTCAACACGCGCGGCATCGCCCGCGAAGAGGCGATGGAAGTCGCGCTGCGGGCGGAGCGGACGCGCGACTTCGCGCCGACGCTGCCGGGCGGCGTCACCGTGGGGCTGTCGTCGGGGACGAGCGGGCACCGGGGGCTGTTCCTGGCCTCGCCCGCCGAGACGGCGGCGTGGGCCGGAACCGCCCTCGCGCGCGTGCTGCACCGCGTCCCTCGACGGGGGTACCGGGTCGCCTTCTTCCTGCGCTCCAACAGCAACCTTTACGAAAAGGTCGGCGCGTCCCGTCGGGTCGCGTTCCGGTGGTTCGACCTGATGACGCCGCTCGACGAGGCCGTGGCCGCGCTCAACGAGTTCGCGCCGCACCTGCTCGTCGGGCCGCCGTCCCTCCTGGGCATGCTGGCGGACGCTCGCCGGGAGGGTACGATGCGCATCGCGCCCGAGCGTCTCGTGTCGGTCGCCGAGGTGCTGGAGCCGCAGGAGCGGGCGCGTCTGGAGGCGGCGTTCGACGCGCCCGTGCACCAGGTGTACCAGTGTACCGAGGGTTTTCTGGCGGCGACCTGCCCGGCGGGCCGACTGCACGTCCAGGAGGACGTGGTGGCGCTCCAGTACGAAGCAGTGGATTGGGCCGACCCGTCGCGGGTGACGCCCGTCGTCACGGACCTCTGGCGGCGGACGCAGCCGATTCTCCGCTACCGGCTCGGGGACGTGCTGCGGCTCTCCGACGAACGAGCCTGCTCCTGCGGGTGCGACTGGCAGGTGATCGAGGCGATCGAGGGCCGCTGCGACGACGTCTGCCGCTTCGTCCTGCCCGACGGGACTCTGCGCCCCTTCTTCCCGGACACGATCCGCCGCCTGGTGCTGCTTGCCGACGACCGCATCCGCGACTACGCCGCCGAGCAGGAGCGCCCCGGGCACCTGCGCGTTTATCTCGACGTGGCGGAAGCCGCGGACTTCGACGCCGTGGCACGCGCCGTGCGGGCGAGCGCGGAGGCGACCGTGGTCGGGCAGTACGGCTGCCGACCGCCCTGCGTCGAAGTCGAGCGCGGGTTGCCCCCTGCCGCGCCCGGCGCGAAGCGACGCCGCGTGCGCCGCTTGGATGGCGGCAGTCCGTGACGCCGCGCCGCTTCGCGATACTCGCTCTCGGCTCGCGCGGGGACGTCCAGCCGTTCGTCGCCCTGGGGAGGGGTCTAACGGCGAGGGGACACCGCGTGACCATCGCGGCGGCGGAGGACTACGAACCGCTCGTGCGGGAGCACGGGCTGGCGTTCGCGCCGCTCGTCGGGCGGATCGCCGACCTGATGGACCACGACCTGACCTACCGCGTGCTCGACGCCGGGGGCAACCCGCTCCCGTTCGCCCGACGCGCGTTCTCACAGGTCGCCCCGATGGTCGAGCAACTCGTGCTCGACAGCCTGAAGGCGTCGCGCGACGCCGACGCGCTCGTCGTCTCGACGCTCGGCCAGCACCCGGGCGAGACGGTCGCCGACGCGATGGGCGGCCTGCCGCTCTTTGCCACGCACTTCCAC
>DATLLK010000045.1:0-10187 GCA_035537895.1 Planctomycetota bacterium | reverse complement strand
CTGAGAGACTGCGCGCGTGGCCTCCACGCCCGCCTACCTCCGCGAGCTGACGCTCCTTCCGGAGCGTGTCCCGTCCTACGACCGGTTCCCGTTCTCCCTCCCGTTCGTTCGTGACTTCCGGCTCGAGCTCGACGCCCCGGTAACCTTCTTCGTGGGTGAGAACGGGACCGGCAAGTCCACGTTGCTCGAGGCCGTGGCCGTGATCCTCGGGGTCCCGGCTCATGGCGGGAGCCGACAGGAGTCGGCCGACGAGACCTCCGCCCCCGACGCGGCGGCCCTCGCCGGGGCGCTTCGAGCGAGCTTCGTCGCACGACCCCGCGACGCCTGGTTCTTCCGAGCCGAGAGCCTGGTCGCCTTCGCGGACCTCCTCGATCGACGCCGTCACGACCCGGACTTCCGAGGCGATCCGTACGCTTCCTACGGGGGTGCCTCGCTGCACGACAAGTCGCACGGAGAGGCCTTCCTCTCGGTCCTTGCGAACCGGCTGGACGCCGGCCTGTTCCTCCTCGATGAGCCGGAGGCCGCTCTCTCCCCCCAACGCCAGCTCGCGCTGCTCGCCCTCCTGCAGGAACGTGTCCGGGAGGGCAGGTCGCAGTTTCTGATTGCCAGCCACTCGCCGATCCTGATGACGTTCCCTCAAGCAGCGCTCATCAGCTTCGACAGCACCCCTCCCCGCCGCATGGCCCTGGCGGACACGAGCCACTACCGGATCACGAGAGGCGTCCTTCAGGACCCCGCGCTCTGGTGGCGTCACCTCGAGTCGAACGAACAGGACGGCGCGACGCCCTGATCGTCACGCAGGGGCGGCGGGCCGCGCCGGTGCCTGAGGACCCCTGCGAGGGGTCGAGCCTCTCCTTGCGCCGAATCCGCCGGAAGTCGCCACGCTGGGGGAGGCCCGAGGAGAGCCGACGGACGCTCCGAGGGTCCCCGGCTGCGCAGACCTCGGGCTCGGGCAGCCGCAGGGGTGGTGGGCGCAAAGGGACTCGAACCCCTGACCTCGTGGGTGTGATCCACGCGCTCTAACCAACTGAGCTATGCGCCCTTACGAGCAGAGCCGGACGAAGGACCCCCGGTCGATGGTTGGTGGGCGTTACTGGACTTGAACCAGTGACCCCCAGCTTGTCGAGCTGGTGCTCTAGCCAACTGAGCTAAACGCCCCATCGCACGAGCGGGTGCTACCCTACCAACTCGACCCCGGGGATCCAACCCGCGCGCCACCCGCGGCGCCGGGCCGGGTTCCAGTGTCGTCAAGACCTTTGGGGACGTCCGGGGTACGCCTCCGGCGTCCAAGGGGACCCGACCCCTCGCCAGCCCCCCCGGAGCTCCGCCATGGCCCGCGCCCCTCGCCGTTCGCCGACCGCACTCCTCGCTGCCCTCCTCTGCGCGGGCGGGCTCGGGGCGCTGGCCGTCGGGGCCTGCAGCAAGCCCGCCGAGGTCGTGCCCGCCGATGCAGCCTCGGAGGCCCGGTTCACCGAGCTCGAGAAGGAGATGCAGGAGCTGCGCAAGGAGCGGGAGGCTTCCGGCCTCGCGGCGAGTGTCACGGGCAACGAGGCGAGCGACCTGCGCCGCACGATCGGCGAGCTCCAGGACAAGGTCCGGGGACTCGAGGCGCGCCTCGCCGCCACCCCGACCGCGGCCCCGGCTGGAGCCCCCGTCGGCGAGGGCGGCGAGCCGGTCGCCGGCCCCGCGATGCCGCTGCCCTCCCCCGCGACGATCGCGCCCGCGCCGGACGGCACCTTCACCGAGGACCAGGTCGCCAACTTCCGCAAGCTCTCGGACGAGGCGGACCGGCGCAAGAGCGAGGAAGCGCAGTCCGAGCGGGTGAAGCGCGAGCTGGCCCGCACCGGAGTCACGCTGACGCCGGAGCAGGAAGCGGCCGTTCTGAGCCTCCAGAAGGCGTACGCGACGAAGATGCGCGACGTCTTCCGCGGCGGTCCCGGCGCCACCGACGCCGACCGGCAGGCCGCGATGCTCCAGCGCGACGCGCTCCGCAACCAGTACGAGACCGACCTTCGGGCCATGGTGCCCTCGCAGGACGCCGACAAGATCGTCGAGGCGATGCGCCGCGGCTGGCCGGGCTTCTTCCCGCGTCGCATGGACCGCAACCGCGGGTCCGCGGGCGCGGACGACTGACAAGCTCCGCGGCTGGTTCCGAGCTCGCTGGGGGCGGCGTCGAGTCGGGAGTGACGCGATCGGCACCAACGGAAGGCGGGGCGTCGCGTCGGCGACCCAGGAGCTCGCTCGGCGCCGCGGAGACGTACCCCTCGGCTGGTTCCTCGGCCGGCGGTGACGTGATCGAGGCGGGCAGGGTTCCTGCGGCTTCCGGCACGTGGGGCGCAGGTCGAGCGACCCGGCGACCGGCCTCGGCGCCGCGGTGAGGGCTTCTTTCGCTGGGGTCCTTCGCCCCTCGCGGGTGGCCTCGGCACCGCGGGGAGGCTGTGGGTCGCGGGGCGACGTGTGCCCGGCGAGCGCCCCGTCGTGGCGCGGCGTTCGGGGGCAGCGAGGCCTGACGGCGGTCGCCGGGTCCCGCGCGGGCGGGAGGATGGCGGGTCGGGCCCCGGGCCCGGGTATGTTCCGGCCGCGGCGGCGCGATCGGGAGCCGGCCCGTCCGCGCCTGACGCAAGTTCCCGGACGAGCCCCCGAGGATGAGCATGCACCGCAGCGGCACCATGCTGACCAAGGGCCCGCTGCTCCGCGCCACGCTGGCGTTCGGGTGGCCGCTCGTCGCGGCGATGGCGTTCCACAGCCTCTTCAACCTGGTCGACCTCTACATCGTCGGCCAGCTGCCCGATGCCGACGTCGCGATCGCCGCCGCCACGATCCCGTCGCTCGTCAACTCGATCCCGATGATCATCTACAACGGGATCGTCAACGCGGCGATCGCGCTCGTCGCGCGCCATGCGGGCACGGGCTCGCACAAGCGCGGGAACTACGAGGCCGGGCAGGGTCTCCTCGTCTCGATCCTCCTCGGCGTCGTCCTCGGGGTGCCGCCCTACCTCCTCGCGCGCCCCATCTGCGCCGCGCTCGGCGCCGAGGGCGTCGTGCTCGACCTCGCGACGGAGTACCTCGAGGTCGTGAGCCTGGGCACCGTGACCATGTTCCTGCTCCTGCAGGTGACGGGCGCGATCCGGGCCACGGGCAACAGCACGCTCCCGATGGCGGTCCTCGTCGCGGCGAACGCGCTGAACGTCCTCCTCGCGATCTGGTTCGTCTTCGGCGGGCTGGGCCTGGCCGGCATGGGCGTCGTGGGCGCGGCCTGGGCGACGGTCGTCTCGCGCGGGGTCGCCTGCCTCCCGGCGCTCGTGTTCCTGTGGCGCGGGTTCCACGGCCTCAAGCTGCGTCGGTACGCATGGCGCTGGCGCACGATCCGCCAGATCCTCGCGATCGGGATCCCCGGCTGCGGGCAGTGGCTCGTGCGGATGATCGCCTACCTCTACATCCTGCGCTTCGTGTCCGTGGCGGCGACCGACGGGGAGCGCACCGCCGCGATGGCCGCGTACGGCATCGGGCTGCGCCTCGACACGTTCGCCCTGTTCTGCGGCGTCGGATGGGCGGCGGCGGCCGCGACCCTCGTGGGCCAGAACCTGGGCAGCGGGAAGCCCGAGCGCGCCGTGCACGCGTCCTGGATCGCGGCGGGCTTGAACGCCGCGACGATGCTCCTGTTCGCCGCGGCCTACGTGCTCTTCGCCGACCCGCTGATCCGCTTCCTCGGCCACGACGTGAAGGCGGGCGACTTCGAGGCCGTGGTGCGCATCGGGAAGACGTATCTCTCCGTCTCGGCCGCGGGCTACGTCTACATGGCCGTCGGCATCGTGATCTCGCAGGCGATGGCGGGCGCCGGCCACACGAAGCCGTCCCTGTGGATCGAGCTCCTGGGCTACGTCATCATCGGCCTGCCGCTCTGCTGGCTCGCCTCGCACAACGCCGCGTCGCTCGGCGGCCTGCGCGCGCTGTGGTTCGCCGCGCTCGTCAGCCACCTCGCCGTGGCGGTCGCGTACGTGGTATGGTTCCGACGAGGGACCTGGCTGGAGCCCTCGCGGCTCCGCTAGTCCCACGGCGCGACCGGGGCGGGGTCCGCGTCGGACACGGGGACCGGGCGAGGTGGCGATGAGCGGCACGCCGGACGCGAAGGACCCCAAAGTCGCGAAGCTCGAGCGCCAGCTGAACCTAGTGAGCTACCTGCTCTCGGCCCGGGCCCCCGTGCCCTTCTCCGACATCCGGGCGCAGGTCGTCGGCTACGACGACGACGCGAGCCCCGACGCGATCGAGAAGCGGTTCGACCGCGACAAGGCCGACCTGCGCGCGATCGGCGTCGTCATCGAGTACAAGGCCGAGGACCCCTCGGGCCAGGCCGGGTACGTGATCGACAAGCAGGGGTACTACCTGCCCGAGCTGTCGCTCGACCCCGAGGACGCGATGCTGATCGCGGTCCTCCAGCGGGCGATGGGGGTCGTGGACGACCCCCTCGGACGCAACCTCAAGTCGGCGCTGGCGAAGCTGACCATCGACAGCCAGCTGCCCGAACCGCTCCGCGCCTCGGTGACCGAGCAGCACCTCCTGACGATGGGGCGCGACCCGAACGAGGCGCAGCGCCAGCACCTCTCGACGCTGACGGAGGCCGTCGCCCACCGCAAGAAGGTCACCTTCCGCTACCGCGCCGCGAGCACGGGCCAGACGGAGAAGCGGACCGTGAGGCCCTTCGGGCTCGGGCTGGCCGACGGCAACTGGTACCTCGTGGGGCACGACGAGGACCGCGACGGCGTCCGGCAGTTCCGCCTCGACCGCATCCAGTCGCGCGTGACGCCGCTCGCCCGTCGCGGCGGCCCCGAGTTCGACGTGCCGGCCGACTTCGACCTGGCCGCCCACATCGAGGCCGAGGAGTTCCAGATCGACGAGGGGGCCTCGGCGGAGACGGTGACGATCGAGACGGACGAGGTCGCGACGTGGCTCCTCGAGCGCCGCCTGCGCGGAGCGGGGCGGCTCGAGACGCGGCCCGACGGCACCGGGACGTTCACGGTCGAGGTCCGCAGCGAGGAAGGGCTCCTGCGCTGGCTCGCCGAGTTCGGCGGGCGCGTCCGCATCGTGGCGCCGCTCCACTTGGCCGACGCCTTCCACGAGCGGCTCTCCGCCGCGCGCGCTCTCTATCGCTGAAGCGCTCCGAGGACGCGGCGCGCGGTCGCGTCCGGCGGTTCGTCGGGCGGGACGTCGATCCACGCGGCGTCGCGGAACTGGCGAAAGAAGGTGGCCTGGCGCCTCGCGAACCGGCGCGTGGCGCGGGCGATCCGCTCGACGGCGTCCTCGAGGGGGAGGCGGCCCGCGAGGTGCTCCCGCACCTCGCGCAGCCCGATCGCCTGCTCCAGCTCCCGGGACGGCGGGCGCGGCCCGGCGTCGAGACGCGCGACCTCCTCCGCGAGCCCCTCGCGGAACATCGACCGCGCGCGCGCGTCGATCCGGCGCGCGAGATCCTCCGGGGCGCGCCGCAGGCCCGCCACGCGGACGGCGACGCGGTCCGGCGCGTTCCACTCGTTGCGCAGCGCGCTCGGCGCCCGGCCCGCGGTCTCCGCGATCTCGATCGCCCGCACGAGACGGCGCACGTCGTTGCCGTGGATCTCGCCGGCACGGACGGCGTCCCGCGCGGCGAGGCGCGCGACGAGCGCCTCGGGACCGCGCGCGGCGACGAGCGCCTCCAACTCGGCGCGCAGCGCCGTGTCGCGGCCCACACGGGGGCCGAGCCCCTTCGTCCACGCCTTCAGGTACAGCGCCGTGCCTCCCGCGACGATCGGCTCCCGGCCCCGCCCCCGGATCTCCTCCACGAGGCGGTCGGCGTCCGCCGCGAAGCGCGCCGCGTCGTAGTGCTCCCACGCGTCGGCCACGTCGAGCAGGTGGTGGGGGACGTCGGCCGGCGGCGACGGCTTCGCCGTGAGGATCGAGAGACCTCGGTAGACGGTGAGCGCGTCGCAGCAGATCACCTCGCCGCCGAGCGCGCGCGCGAGGGCGACGGCGACCTCCGTCTTCCCGACGGCCGTCGCGCCCACGAGGCACAGGACGGGATGGTCGCCCGAGGTCACGACCGGGGATCCTACGGCCGCGGCGTCGAGGCCGCGTGGTAGGGTCCTGCGGATGAGCGAGACGCGCGACCTCGGCGTCCCCCTGGTGGTCCTGCTCGCGGGGCTCGGGGTGGCCGCGTGGGGGCTCGCGACGGGGGCCGCGTGGCCCGCGATCCTCGCCGCGGTCGTCGGCCTCGTGGGGGGCGCGGGCTGCCTCCGGCTGACGCTCGCGAAGACGACCGGTCGGAGCGTCTTCCTCGCGATCGGGTGCCTCTTCCTGATCGCCGCCGCCGCGCCTCCGTTCGACGACCGCCGTCTTGATCTCGTGTCGTTCGGGCTCGGCGGGCTGGCGCTCGCGTTCCGCACGCGGACGCTGCCCGATCGGGCGCGCATCGCCCTGCTCGTCGCGGCCGCGGTGTTCACGGCGCTTGCGGCGGCGGCGGTCGTCTCGGGCCGGGCGAGCCTGCGCGGGGCGGCCGGGCTCGCGCTCGCGGGTGCGTTCGCCTGCGCGGTCAACGTCGTCTCCTCTCGCCCTCGCGCGCCCGCGCCCCCGCCCGTGGGGCCGCTCGTCGCCGTGTTCGGCGGTTCCTTCGACCCCTTCCACGCCGGGCACCGCGCGATCTGCGAGTCCGTCCTGCGCGCCGTCGACCGTCTGCTCGTCGTCGTCGCGGCGCGCCCACCTCACAAGGTGGGGGAGCGCGAGCCGACGCCCTTCCACCATCGCGTCGCGATGTCGCGCCTCGGCGTCGAGGGTCTGCCCCGCACCGAGGTGCTCGAGATCGAGGGACGCCGGGACGGTCCCTCCTACACGGTGGACACGCTCGAGGCGCTCCGGCGGCTCTACCCGCCCGGCACCCGCTTCCGCCTGGTCCTCGGCGCGGACAGCCTGCAGGACTTCCCGCTCTGGCACGACTGGGAGGGGATCCTCGACCGCGCCGACCTCTTCGTCGCGGTGCGCCCCGGGCACGACCTCGATCCGCCGCCCGAGTTCGAGGGGCGCAACGCGCCGATCACGCGCCTCGAGATGCACCCGGTCGAGGCGTCCTCGACGGAGATCCGCCGGCGCGTCACGGCGGGCGACGAGGTCGGGGGGATGCTGACGCCGGCGGTCGCCGCCTACGTCGCCGACCACGCGCTCTACCAGGAGGTGCCGGCGTCCGACGTCGCGGGCGCCAGCAGCTCATCGGATCCCGGTGCCCAGGATGCGGGGGACACCTCGCGGTCGGCGCCCTCCGACGAGGCATAGCCAGCGGTAGGAGGACGTGGCCCGGGGCAACTCCTGGGGGCCGATGTGGGGGCCCCCGGGTCGGTCGGCCCGCGCAGGGCGTCCATCCGCAGACCCCTAAGCGGCGCGCCTGTGCCGGGTTGCGGTCGCATCCGCGACGGGAAAGGCCTTGACCTCTCCCCGGCCAATCGGTAGATCAACTGCCTCTTCGCCGCCGGGCAGGCGGCTTTTCAAGGTCGGGTCCGTGCGTCGGGGTGACGAGCCCCACGCACCGGGAGGTTCGAGTCCCATGCTGAAGCGCCTCATGCTCATCGCCGTTGCCGTCGTGGCTGTCGGCCTCACGGGCTGCCGCGCCCTGATGTGCGAGTGCCCCTGCTACGGCAAGCACTTCCAGCGGGAGGCCGGCCAGATCGCCGACTGCGCCAACCTCTACCTGCTCAACTACGACAAGCACGACCCCTACCGCTGCGACCCCTGCTCCGGTCGCTACCGCTAGTCGCGTAGTCTCACGCGTCGACCCGGGCCCCGTCGCGGCGCGACCCGCCGCCGGGGCCCGTTTCGTTGGCGGAGTGGCCGTTGGCGGAGCGGGTCGCTGGCGGAGTCGGAAGCGGTGCTGACGCTCGGCAACGTCCCGTACCTGAACACGGTGCCGCTCGCCGCGTTCCTGCCTCCCGACGTGGGCCAGCGCGAGGCGGACCCCGGCGTGCTGGCCGACTGGTTGCGAGCGGGGACCGTGGACGCGGCCATGCTCCCGGTCGCGGAGGCCCTGCGGGGCGCGGGCGACGGCTACGTGGGTCGCTACGGGATCGCCTGCGACGGGGGCGTCGAGAGCGTCCTCGCGTTCCTGCCGGTCGCCGACGCCCCGCCCGCCGCCTGGCCCCGGCACGTCGTGCTCGACCCCGCCAGCCGTACGAGCCAGGCGCTGCTGCGGGTCCTCCTCGAGCGCCGCTTCGGGCTCGCGCCGACGTACGAGGTGGCGCCGGCGCCGGGACCCGACCCCCGCTCCCGGCCCGACGCCGTGACGCTGGTCATCGGGGACCGCGCCCTGCGCCACCGGGAGGGGTGGCCCGGCGGGGTCCTCGACCTGGGCGCCGCGTGGAAGGAGTGGACGGGGCTGCCCTTCGTCTTCGCGCGGTGGACGGCCCGCCGCGGGCTGCCGGCGGCGGAGCGCGAGGCGCTCGCCCGGATCCTCGACGAGGCCGCCCGGGCCGGGCTCGCGCAGCGCGACGCCCTCGCGACGGCGCACGGACCCCGGCACGGACTGTCCGCCGAGGCCGCCCGGCGGTACTTCAGGAAGGCCGTGGTCTACGAGATCGACGCCCGCGCCGAGGCGGGCCTCGAACGGTTCGCACGGGAGCTGCGCGCGCTGGAGGGACGGGACTGATGCTCGACATCGCCTTCATCCGGGACGACCCCGAGCGCGTCCGCCGCGGCGCCGCCCGCAAGCGCATCGAGTTCGACGTGGACCGCGTCCTCGCCCTCGACGTGGAGCGGCGGCGACGCCTCCAGGTGCGGGAGAACGCGAAGGCGGAGCAGAACCGCCTCGGCAAGCAGGTGGCCACGCTCGCGGGCGCGTCGAAGCAGGAAGCCCTCGCGCGCCTGAAGTCCCTGAAGGAGGAGGTGGCCGCGGCGGACGCCGGCGTCGCTCCCGTCGAGAAGGAGCTGGCCGACCTGATGCGCTTCGCGCCCAACCCGCCCGCCGACGACGTGCCCGACGGCGCGACGGATGCGGACAACGTCGAGGTGCGCCGACACGGCGAGCCCCCGCGGTTCGAGGGGCCCCCGAAGGACCACGTCGACCTCATGACGGCGCGCGGCTGGCTCGACATCGACCGGGCCGGGCGCCTCGGAGGCAGCCGCTCCTACATCCTCAAGGGCGAGGCGGTCCTCCTCGAGCAGGCGGTCCTCCGGCTCGGCCTCGACCTGATCGTCGCGCGCGGTTTCACGCCGATGTCGGTGCCCGTCCTCGTGCGCGAGGACGCGCTCACGGGCACGGCGTACTTCCCGGGGGCCGAGGAGCAGACCTACCGCATCCAGAACCCCACGTTCGAGGACCAGGCCGCCTGGCTCGTCGGGACGAGCGAGGTCTCCGTCACCGCCTACCGCGCGGGGGAGATCCTCGACCTGGCCGAGCTCCCGCTCCGCTACGCGGGCATCTCGCCGTGCTTTCGCCGCGAGGCGGGCACCTACGGGAAGGACGCGCGCGGGCTCTACCGTGTCCACCAGTTCAACAAGGTCGAGCAGGTCGTCGTGGACGTGGCCGACGAGACGCGCAGCCGCGCGCACCTCGAGGACATCGTGGCCAACGCGGAGGCCCTCCTGCGCGCCCTCGAGGTCCCGTACCGGGTCGTCGCCGTCTGCGCGGGCGACATGGGCCGCGGGCAGGTCTTCAAGTACGACCTCGAGGCCTGGATGCCGGGTCGCAAGGGGTACGGCGAGACCCACTCCGCGAGCATGTTCTTCGACTTCCAGGCCCGGCGCCTCGACCTGCGCTACCGCGACGCAGAGGGACGCGTGCGGCACTGCCACACGCTCAACAACACCGTCGTCGCGACGCCGCGCATCCTGATCGCCGTGCTCGAGAACCACCAGCGCCCCGACGGGACGGTCGGCGTCCCCGCGGCGCTTCGGCCCTATCTCGGGGGCCGTGAGACGATCTGACGGGACGGGGCGCGGGGCCGCCACCCGGGTTTCCCGGGGGGGCGCGAGTCCCGGTCCTCCCGTCCTCCGGAGGTTCCCATGTCCGTTCGCCGCTCCTGGCTCGTCCCGATCGTCGCCGCGGCCGCCCTGGGCGTGGCCGGCGGCCGTCTCCTCGCCGAGGACCTCGACGTCCCCGCCCTGCTCGACGGCGCCAAGACCGCCTTCCAGGAGAAGCGGTACGGCAAGGCCCTCTCCGACCTGCAACTCGTCGTGGC
>DATLLK010000044.1:0-2690 GCA_035537895.1 Planctomycetota bacterium | reverse complement strand
AGAGGGGATCGCCGTCGGCGTTCTCCACGACGACCTCCACGGGGAGTACGCGGACGTCGTCGAACCGGAAGGACCCGTCGGGCGCCACGACCTGCGGCCGTGGCAGCGGGGGAAGGATCAAGCCCTCCGGAATCGCGAGGGAAGGCACGAGCCGAACCGTCGCTCCCGGCGGGAACGCACCCGCGACGGCCTGAAGCGTGCCCGAGACCGGGGCGGCACGGTTCAGGCGGACCTCCCAGGCGCGCCCGCTTCGCGACCTCGGATCCCGCTCGAATGCGTGGACGGGATAGCCGTCGGCCTCGACGACCAGCACGAGTGCCAACGGGTCCTGATCGACCACGGTCACCACCGTCTCCTCCTCGCTGAACAGTTCGCGCCCGACGGGGAGCACTTCGTGTGAGAAGTCCGGTGGCAGCCCCTCGAACCGGAACGCGCCGTCGGCGTCGGTCGTCGCCTCGCCCCGCCAACCGAGGCGCGCCGTCGCGTGGACGCGGGCGCCCACGACCGGCAACGCGTCCTCGCCGATCACGCGGCCCACGAGCGTCTGACCGCGCTCGAGCACGACGGTCAGGTCCATGCCGGCCGTCGACACGTGGAGGGGACTAACGAGGCGTGGCGCACGGTCTCGTGCCTTGGCGAGCACGGCGCACGGCCCGCCCGGCCCCAGCAGGACCGCGCGGCCCGTCTCGTCGGTCGCGGCCTCGTCGGTCGGGGGGTGGAGCGCGAAGTCCACGTCGCCGCGGTTCGCGTTCTCCTCTCCCGCGAGCAGGGACACGCGCGCGCCGCGCACCGCGACGCCCGTCCCCTCCTCGAGAACACGCACGCGGACCTCGACCGCCCGCAGGAGGACGATCCTCGTGAGCCTCCCGCGCGTCATCTCCTCGTCGGCGCGCACGGCCACGCGCCCCGCGCCCGAGGCGCGGACGCGGACGGACTCGACCGTCTCGGGTGCCGGGACCTCGAAGCGTCCGTCGGCGTCGCTGCGCGCCGGGGCGAAGGCGCCGCGGTCCACGCCGCGCCCGCCCGCCCGTCCGTTGACGACGAGGACCGTCGCGCCAGCGACCGGGCGGTCCTCCTCGTCCACGCACACGCCCTGGAACGGGCCCTTCGGGTCGACGGGGACGGACGGCTCAGGATCGCCCTCCCCCACCGACGCGCGCGGCGCGCGCGCACCCTCGACCGAGCCCGGTCGCACGACCGCACTTCCACCCGCCTCGAGAGCGGGCGCGCCCTCTGCGAGGGCCTCCGCGGGCGCGGCGGCCTCTCGCGAGCGTTCCTCGGCGAGGTCGCCCGTGCCGAGCTCGGGGGCCTCGCGCCGCAGGAGCAGGAACGCGGCGAGACCCGCGAGGAGCAGGAGCAGCAATCCGGCCGCGCGGGAGGCTCGCTGACGCACGCCCCCAAGGTACGCGGACGACGCATCCGGGTGCCCGGCGCGCTTCGGTAGGTCGGCGGGTAGCATCGCCGCCCGTGCCGGACGCCGTCCTCGAGATCCGCGGTCTCGTCAAGCGCTACGGCGTGGTCGAAGCCTTGAAGGGCATCGACCTGACGGTGACGAAGGGCTCGATCTACGGATTCATCGGCCCCAACGGCGCCGGCAAGACGACGACGATCCGGATCGTGGCCGGCCTCGTGCGGCCGAGCGAGGGCTCGGTCACGATCCACGGCGTGGACCTCGCGCGCAACCGCCTCGCGGCGGCCCGCGGACTGCGGACGCTGGTCGAGGTCCCGGCCTTCTACCCGGGGCTCACGGGCGAGCAGAACCTCCGCATCTTCGCGACGCTCGCCGGCGCCGGGCCCGACGACGTCGAGCGCCTCCTTCACCGCGTGCGGCTGACGCCCGCCAAGGACCGCGCGGTCGGCGGCTACTCGCTCGGCATGCGGCAGCGCCTCGGGATCGCGCAGGCCCTCCTCGGGCGCCCGGATCTCGTCGTGCTCGACGAGCCGATGAACGGGCTCGACCCGGCCGGCATGCACGAGATGCGGGACCTGATCCGCGAGGAGAACCGCGAGCGCGGCGTGACCTTCCTGCTGTCGAGCCACCTCCTCGACGACATCGAGCGCCTGTGCGACCGGATCGGGATCCTCCACCGCGGTCGCCTCGTGGCCGAAGGGCGGATCGAGGACCTGCTCTCCTCGGCCGTCACGGGCTTCCGCCTTCGATGCGAGCGGCCGGCGCCGGCGCTCGAGGCGCTTCGGGCCGCCGTCCCCGAGACGGAGGCGAACGTCGACGGGGACGGCACGATCCACGCCAAGGGCGACACGGGCGTGCTGCCGCGGCTCCACCAGGCCCTGCTCGCGGCGGGCCATCCCGTCGTCGAGCTGACCCCCGTGCGGGCGTCGCTCGAGGCCTACTTCCTCGACCTGACCGAGGGGGAGATGGGATGAGCGGCTTCTTCCCGCGGATCGGCCGCCTGCTCTCCGTCGAGCGCCAGAAGGTCTTCGGCGGGCGCACCCTGCGCCTCGGCGCGCTCGCCGTGCTCGGCGTCGCGGGCCTCGCCTGGTTCTCCCACGACACGACCAGCGAGGAGACGGCGTGGACGCTCACCTCGTCCGTGCTCGCCGCCGGTCTGTGGGCCGCCGAGATCTTCCTGCTCGTCGCGGGCACGACGGCGATCGCCGGCGAGTCCGCGCAGGGAACGCTCAAGATGATCCTCCCGCACGCCTACCGGCGCTCGGACTGGATCCTCGCG
>DATLLK010000043.1:0-3901 GCA_035537895.1 Planctomycetota bacterium | reverse complement strand
GCATCGCGGGGCGCCGCGTGCTTCGCGCGCAGCGCGTCCGCCGCCTCGCCCGTCAGCACGCCGCGGTGGCGGAGGAACTCGATCACGACCGTCCGGTAGCCGCGGTCGGAGCCGTCGTCCACCTTCACGGCCATGCCGAGTCGGCGCTCCGGGACGGCCACGACGTGCACGCCCTCCGCGCCCGCCTTGGCGAGAAGGCGGCCCGGCGCCGCGCGCATGAGGTCCGTGTCGAAGCGTTCCTCGCCCGCGACCATCTCCGGGTGGTCCATCATCGCGCGACAGACCCGCGCGGCCGCGTCTGCGAGCGGCTTCGCCACGGCGGAGGCGGACGCGAGACGCGCGATCGAGCGCGCCATGGCCTCGAGCGGGACCACGAGGGCGGGCGCGCCGCAGCCGTCGACGCCGGCGAGGACGTCCTCCTCGGCGACCCCCGCGAACGCGGCGACGTGCGCGAGGATCGCGCGCTGCACCGGATGGGCGAGGTCCATGTAGCCGTCGAGCGGGTGTCCGCGTCGCCGCGCGGAAGCGAGCATCCCGGCGTGCTTGCCCGAGCAGTTCGAGAGGATCGGCGTGACGGGGACGCCGTCGCGTCGCTGCACGAACGCGATCTCGGGGATCACGCTCCGGTGGCCCCCGCAGCGCAGTGCCTCCTCCGCGACGCCCGACTTCGAGAGGATCGACCGTACGGTCGCGAGCTGCCGCGGCTCGCCGTTGTGGCTGCCGGCGGCGATCGCGAGCTCGGCCGCGGAGAGCGCGTACGCGTCCGCCGCCCCCGAGAGCACGACCTCGAGCGCCTGCAGGGGCTTCGAGGCGCTGCGGTAGAACACCGCGCGCTGCGGGTCCCCCCGGTGGAAGGTGACGACGTCGTCCTCGACCACCACGAGGGCGCCCTCGTGCGCCGACTCGAGGATCCCGCCCCGCAGGACGTGCACGAGGGGTTCGCTCGCGGGCATGTCGCCCATGGAACCCTGCCCGCCGGGGCGAGGGTAGGATCGGCCGGGTCCAGGGAGCGCCGCCCATGGTCGAGATGGTCCTGCAGCGGATCCTGATCAGCGAGATCAGCGACCAGCAGTACATCTTCCTGAAGGAGAAGGACGGCGACCGGTCGTTCCCGATCGTCATCGGGTTCAACGAGGCGCAGGCGATCGACCGGTTCGTCAAGGGCGAGCGCTTCCCGCGCCCCATGACGCACGATCTGCTCGCGGGGACGATCACCGCGCTCGGCGGCAAGGTCACGAAGGTCGAGGTCACGAACCTGAAGGAGGGGACCTTCTACGCCGTGATCCACCTCGACGGCCCGGAAGGACGCAAGGTCGAGGTCGACGCGCGCCCGTCGGACGCGATCGCGCTCGCGACCGCGGCGAAGGCGCCGATCTTCGTCGCGGAGCAGGTCATCGAGGGGTCGGCGGCGGCGTGACGGCGTCGCCCGGCGCGGGAGGGCCGTCCTCGCGCGGCTCGTACGCCTTGCGGATGCGGCGCAGGTCGCGCAGGGCGCGGAAGAAGTCCCACGGCCGAACCTTCGAGCCCGGCACGTCGTTCCACTCCTCGAGCGGGTGCTCGTGGACGACCTCTTCGGGCGCGCCGGCCGCTCCCTGCCGGTGGAGCCGCCGCAGCCGCGCGAGGATCTCCACGTCGAAGAGCCACCGCGTCAGGAACGGTTCCTGGAAGAGGCGCGCCGCCGTCGGTCCCGCGCGCAGCAGCTTCGCGCCGCACTGCGTGTCGTAGGTCGCGAGGCCCACCGAGCGCGCGATGAGCGTGGCCATCACTCGACCGGCGTAGTGGCGCAGCGCGCTCCGCTGCACGCGTCGACCCAGGGCCTGGAGGCGCGACCCCATCACGAGGAGCACCTGCGGCCGCCGTTCGAGGACGTCCCGCAGGTCCCTGACCGCCGCGAGCGGCGTCGCGAGGTCGGAGTCCCAGTACCCGACGAACCGCGGGCCGCCCCCGAGCGCGCGGAGGATGCCGTGGCGCACCGCGGCGCCCTTGCCGGCGTTGTGCGGCAGCGACTCCACGTGCACGCGCGCCTCGAACCCGCGGCGCACCTCCGCGAGACGTCCGAGGGTCGCGTCCGTGCTGCCGTCATCCACGAGCACGAGGCCGAGGAGCGGGTCCTGCTCGAGGCCCTCGCGCAGGACCGCGACCGGGAGGCGATCCTCCTCGTTGAAGCAGGGAACGACGAGGACCGTGTCGGCGGGCGTCCCCGATCGGAGGTTGTCGGTGCGGTGGGCGGGGTCCCGTGCGGCGGAGGGCATCGGCGCGTCAGTCTCCCCGGACGGCGTAGACGGTGCACCGGGCGCCAGGGAGGTCGCGGCGCTCGAGGGGGGCGAGGAAGCGGTCGAGGCGGTCGCGCCGGAACGTCTCCTTCCCGGTCGCCTCGACGCACACGATCGTGCCGAACGAGCGGAGCACGTCGACCGCCGCGGGAGACCCCTCCTCGATCCGGCGCAGCTTCTCCGTGAGGCTGGGCAGGACCTGTGGCGCCGGCGCGGTGTTGTGGGCGCCGAAGATCCGCGGGAAGCGCCGCGCGATGCCCTCGCCTTCGCGGACTACGTCCTCGGAGGAGAGCCCGCGCAAGTGGTGATACCAGGCTCGGCGCCACTGCCGGTCCTCGAGCGTCGGCATCGTGGAGTACTCCGACATGACGGAGTACAGCACCGGCAGCGGGGAGAGGAGCGCGGCCCAGGCGCCCGGCCCGTCGAGATCCTCGCCTTCCGTGAGAAGGGTCATCCCCTCGCCCGCGGGCAGTTGCGACATGGCCCGGGCCCAGCTTGCGTGCCGCTCGTGGCGTGGTGCGCGAGACCGGACCGCCATCGCAACGGCGGCTCCGGCATACCCGACCGCGAGGGTGAGCACCGCGAGGGCGGCGACTCCCGTCAACCGCGGGCGCAGGACTGGCAGGAGCACGGGCAGCAGCGCGAGGGTCGTCAGCGCGAGCGAGGCGTCGACGAAGTACGCCATGTGGTGGACCAATTGAAGTCGTGCCGGCAGGATCGCGCCGCCAACGAGCCCCAGCGTGAGCAGCGTGCAGAGCACCGGGAGGAACGGTGCCGTCTCCGGGCGGAGTCGTCGCCGCACGATCCACGAGAGGGCGCCGAGGGCGAGAAGCAGCATTCCCGACCCTCCGAGACGCGGCGCCGTGATCGTCGAGGCAGCGGCCTCGAGCTCCGCGGGCAACGACCGCGTTGCCGCCCACGCGAGACCCGCGAGCGCGGCCACGAGGGGAGCGAGGACGGAGAGGATCCGTCGCGAGGGCGCACGAGGCGTGCGGACGAGCATGCCCGTCACGAGGTGCGTGCCCAGGGTCAGCGGCACGGCGTAGGGGAAGGTCCAGACCTGCAGGAGGAGCGTGAGGCTGAGTCCCGCGGTCCAGGCCGTACCGCCGCGCGCGCGGCACTCGATGGAGGTCCACAACCCCAGCAGGAACGCGACAGGGCCCCATTGCGTCGTGAACGGTCGAGCCAACGGGAGGGTGGCGCCGAGGTCGCCCCAGTGGAGGCGGAGCATGGCGATCTCGCCCATGGATCCCCACGGCACGAGGACGGCGAGCGGCGCGAGCGCCGCCGCCCATCGGGCCCGATCCGGCGGCAGCAGGCGGAGGAGGATCCGCCACGTGAGCAGCACGGCGAGCGCCGCCGCGACGCCGGACGCGATGCCCAGCCCTAGGCCGCGGTCGAGCCCCGTGAGCTCCCACGCGGCGGCCGGAACGAGGGCCCCGGCAAAGACGCGATACGTGTCCGCGGAGGCGCCGCGCGTTCTCGTCCAGGGGTTCCAGTCGGACGGCCTCCCTTCCCGCAGCGCGCGGGCCTCCGTCAGGTACAGGGGCTCGTCGACGGTGAACGTCGCGACACCGGGCGAGGCCGCCCCGTGGCCCACCGCGAGGACGTAGGGGGCGACGTAGACC
>DATLLK010000042.1:0-4174 GCA_035537895.1 Planctomycetota bacterium | reverse complement strand
GGGTCCCCAACGCTCCGGGGGCGCCCACGGGAGGCCCCCCTCGTGACCACGATCCTCGCCGTCTCGCGCGACGGCCGTTCCGTGATCGGCGGCGACGGCCAGGTCACGCTCGGCCAGCAGGTCCAGAAGCACGGCGCGGTGAAGGTCCGCGCGCTGCGCGACGGGGCCGTGCTGGCGGGGTTCGCGGGCGGCGCCGCGGACGCGCTCGCGCTCCTCGACCGCTTCCAGGCGCGCCTCGACGAGGCGGGGGGGCAGCTGCTCAAGGCCGCGGTCGAGCTCGCGAAGGACTGGCGCACGGACCGCGCGCTGCGCCGCCTCGAGGCCGTCCTCGTCCTCGCCGACGCGGGGACGATCCTCCTCGTCTCCGGGAACGGCGACGTCGTGACGCCCGACGACGGCGTGCTCGCCGCGGGCTCGGGAGGCCCCGTCGCGGCCGCGGCCGCGCGCGCGCTTCTGCGCCACACGAAGCTCTCCCCCCGCGAGATCGTCGAGTCGGCGCTCAAGATCGCGAGCGAGATCGACCTCCACACGAACGACCGGCTGACGCTCCTGGAGACGAAGCGGTGAGCGACGACGACGCCCTGACGCAGGACCTGACGCCGCAGCGCATCGTCGAGGCGCTCGACCGCTACGTGGTCGGCCAGGCGGCCGCCAAGCGCGCGGTCGCGGTCGCCATCCGCAACCGCTGGCGCCGCATGCGCCTCGACCCCGACCTCCGCGAGGAGGTCATGCCGAAGAACATCCTGCTGATCGGGCCGACGGGCGTCGGCAAGACCGAGATCGCGCGCCGCATCGCGGGCCTGATGCGCGCGCCCTTCGTGAAGGTCGAGGCGACCAAGTACACCGAGGTCGGCTACGTCGGGCGCGACGTCGAGTCGATCGTCCGGGACCTCCTCGAGGTGAGCCTGTCGATGGTGCGCGCCGAGCAGCGCGAGTCGGTGCGCGTGAAGGCCCGCGAGGCCGCCGAGGAGCGCGTGCTCGACGCCCTCCTTCCCGGGAGCCGGCCCGGCGACCCCGCGCTCGACCCGTTCGGCGCCTCGCGGGGCGCGCCGCCCCCGGAGGCGTCCGGCGCCGAGGCGACGCGCGTCAAGCTGCGCGAGCGCCTGCGGGCCGGGGCGCTCGACGAGCGCGAGGTCGAGGTGCAGGTCGAGGAGGCGCA
Source organism: Planctomycetota bacterium (assembly GCA_035537895.1). Classification (GTDB taxonomy): domain Bacteria; phylum Planctomycetota; class PLA2; order PLA2; family JAEUHO01; genus DATLLK01. Next base: position 3,015 of record DATLLK010000042.1, on the reverse strand, counting down.
GAGCCTCGGGAACGTGTTCGGCGCCTCCTCGTTCGAGCAGACCGGGATCGACTTCCAGGGCCTCATCGACAAGCTGGGCCCGAACCGGCGCCGCACGCGGCGCGCGAAGGTCCCCGAGGCCATGGAGGTCCTGACGGCCCAGGAGGCCGACAAGCTGGTCGACCGCGAGAACCTGACGGCCGAGGCGATCCGACGCGTCGAGCAGACGGGGATCGTCTTCCTCGACGAGCTCGACAAGGTCGCCGGGCGCCGCGCGGCCTCCGGGCCCGACGTCTCGCGCGAGGGCGTGCAGCGCGACCTCCTGCCGCTCGTCGAGGGGACGACGGTCTCGACCCGCCACGGGTCGGTGCGCACGGAGCACGTGCTCTTCATCGCGGCCGGCGCCTTCCACGTGAGCAAGCCGTCCGACCTGATGCCCGAGCTGCAGGGCCGCTTCCCGATCCGGGTCCAGCTCGAGCCGCTGACGGAGGCCGACTTCGTCCGCATCCTCGAGGAGCCGAAGAACGCGCTGACGCGCCAGTACGCGGCCCTGCTCGCGACGGAGGGCGTCGCGCTCTCCTTCACCCCCGACGGCGTCCGCGAGGTCGCCCGCGTGGCCGCCGAGATGAACGCCTCCCACGAGAACATCGGCGCGCGCCGCCTCTCGACGATCCTCGAGCGCGTCGTCGAGGAGGTGTCCTTCGACGCGCCGGCGCGGCGGGGGAGCACCGTGCTCGTGAACGCGGAGTTCGTCCGCCGGCGCGTCGCGTCGGTGCTCGCCGACCAGGACCTCGCCCGCTACGTCCTGTAACCCCGTGCGCCCGCTGCACGCAGGAGCCCGCCAATCCGCGCCCCGCGCACGACCGCGGGGATAGACTCCGCGCCTCCCCCCGGGCGGGGGGCCCCGGAGCCCGTCATGCGCACGTCCCTACGCACCCACACCTGCGGCGCCCTGCGTCGCGGCGACGTGGGGGCCGTCGTCTCCGTCTGCGGCTGGGTGCAGGCGCGCCGCGACCAGGGCGGCGTGGTCTTCGTGGACCTGCGCGACCGCCACGGCGTGACGCAAGTGACGTTCCGCGACGACCAGGGCACGGGCCTCGTCGGCAAGGCCACGGCGATCAAGCCCGAGTGGGTCATCCGGGTCACCGGCACGGTCGCCGCGCGCCCCGACAACGCCCGCAACGCGAACATGCCGACGGGCGAGATCGAGGTCGAGGCGACGGCGCTCGAGGTGCTCGCGGAGTGCCCCGTGCCGCCCTTCTGGCCCACGGACCGGACCGAGGCCTCGACCGACCTGCGCCTCGAGTGGCGGTTCATGGACCTTCGGCGCCCGAAGATGACGCGCGCGATCGTCGAGCGCGCGCACATCGTCTCGACGTTCCGGCGGCGGCTCGAGGAGCAGGGATTCCTCGAGGTCGAGACGCCGCTCCTCACGCGCAGCACGCCCGAGGGGAGCCGCGACTTCCTCGTGCCGAGCCGCCTCCACGCGGGCTCCTTCTACGCGCTGCCGCAGTCGCCCCAGCTCTTCAAGCAGCTGCTGATGGTCTCGGGCTTCGACCGCTACTACCAGGTGGCGCGCTGCATCCGCGACGAGGACAGCCGAGCGGACCGTCAGCCCGAGTTCTCGCAGGTGGACATCGAGGCGTCGTTCGTGAACGAGGCCGACGTCCAGGCCTGGATCGAGCCCGTGATCGCGGAGCTCGTGAAGCGCTACCGCGGCGTGGAACTGCCGTCGCCGCTCCCGCGCCACACCTACGACGACGTCATGGAGCGGTACGGGAGCGACAAGCCCGACCTGCGCAACCCGCTCGTGCTCGTCGACGTCTCGACGCCGGCGGCCGCGATCGGACTCCGCATCTTCTCCGACGCCGTCGGCAAGGGCGGCGTCGTGAACGCCATGCGCCTGCCCGGCGGGGCGGCGCTGCCGAGGAAGGACGTCGACAGCTGGGAGGCCGAGGCGAAGGCCGTCGGCGCCGGCGGCCTCGCGTGGGCCAAGGTCGGCCCCGAGGGCGTGTCGGGCAGCGTCGCGAAGTTCCTCGCGGGCGAGCCGGGCAAGGCCCTCCTCGCCGCGTGCGGCGCGACCACGGGCGACCTCGTGCTCTTCGGCGCCGGGTCCTGGTCCCTCGTCAAGAAGGTCCTCGGGCACCTGCGCAAGCCGTGCGCCGAGCGCCTGAACCTGATCGACCGCACGAAGGTCGCGGCCCTCTGGGTCACCGACTTCCCCCTCGTCGAGTGGAACGAGGACGAGAAGCGCTGGGACGCGTGCCACCACCCGTTCACGAGCGCGCGGGAACAGGACTGGGCGTTGATCGACGAGTACCTGAAGCGCAAGGACGAGCCCGGCTTCGACGGGGGTTCGCTGCTGAAGCGCGTGCGCGCGCGGGCCTACGACCTCGTCGTCGACGGCTCCGAGGCCGCGGGCGGGAGCATCCGCATCCACCGCCCCGAGCTCCAGCAGAAGATGTTCGCGCTGCTCGGGCTCGCGCCCGACGACGTCGAGCGCCGCTTCGGCTGGTTCGTCAACGCGCTGCGCTACGGAGCGCCCCCGCACGGCGGGATCGCGCTCGGCGTCGACCGCCTGGTCATGCTCATGCTGGGCGAGGAGGCGATCCAGGAGGTCATCGCGTTCCCCAAGACCGCGCAGGCCCGCTGCCTGCTCACGCGGGCGCCGGCCACGGTCGACGAGAAGCAGTTGCGCGACCTCCACATCGCGCTGCTGCCGCCGAAGGCCTGACGGCCGAGTCCCCGCGCGGCCGCGAGTAGACTCGCGGCCGCGCGCTCGTGCGCCGGGGACCGCGGATGCGTCCGAGGCGGGTCGCCACCCTGCTGCTCGTCGCCGCGCTCGCAGGGGCCGCCGCGTGGTGGGCAGCCGGTCGCACACCCGACGTCGACCCCGGCCCGATCGCGAGCGGGGACGGCGCCATCGACGATGCGCCGCCGGCCGACGCACCCGCGCTCGCGGTGGCGCCGCCGAGCCTGTCTCGCCGCGTCGCGGCGGTCCCGGACGGGACCGACGAGGATCGAGGCGCCGCCGCG
>DATLLK010000041.1:0-3631 GCA_035537895.1 Planctomycetota bacterium | reverse complement strand
GGGCGGCAAGGCCGGGCAGGCCCGGCGGCTCCGCGGGCGCCGGCTGCCCTTCCCCCTGCGCACGCAGTCGCTCGCGCAGGGCGCCCAGCGCCTCGAGGACCGGGGCGGGGTCGCGTGGATCCGACGCCACGAGTCGCGAGCGCAGGTCCCATGTCGCCTCCGGATGCCGCGTCATCAGTCCTTCGAGGCTGGGTGACGACCCCGCGGTTCGCAGCGTCTCGAGGAGCTCCGCGGGCGGCACGCCGGCGTCGAGCGCCCGATCGCACGCGCGCCGCAAGTCCGTGTGGCGCCCGGCCGCCGCATAGGCGCGGACGAGTCCGAGCCAGAGGATGCTCCTCGCGCGCCGCGGGTCGGGAAGGCGTGCCGTCGCCTCCTCGTACCACGTCTCGAACCGCTCCGCGTGGCCCTCGCCGCCCGGGGCCGTCGCGACGCCGGGTGGCCGGCCCGTGAGCCTCGCGCCGCCCGTCGCAGCGACGGGGGGCGACCCTTCGGCGGCCCCGTCCACGGGCTCGCCGCCGGGCCCGCCCCGCGTCGCGTGCAGGGCGATCGCGGCCACGACCGCACCGGTCGCGAGGCCGAGCGCATAGGTCGTCGCGTGGTGCATGGGCCCCCGCGTCGCCGGTCGCCCGGCGAACGGCGCCATCCTACCGCGCGCTTCGGAGCACGCCGGAGGTACGCAGGCGAAAGCCGAGTTCCCGGCACCGGATCGCTTGGTCGACGGTGCGTGGCCCGATAGGCTCCACGATCCGCGTTTCCCCACGGAGTCGACGATGGATCCCCGCCCGACGAAGCGGATCCGGTTCGTCGATTTCTGGCCGGGGTTCGACCCGCACGACAATTGGTTCACCCGCCTGCTCGAGCGCCGCTACCGGCTCGAGCACGTCGAGCGACCCGACTTCCTCATCTATTCCTGCTTCGGCGGGCTCCGGCCGCAGCACCTCGGCTACGACTGCGTCCGGATCTTCTACACCGGGGAGAACCGCGCGCCCGACTGGCTCACGTGCGACTGGGCGTTCACGTTCGCGTACACCGATCACCCGAGGCACTTCCGTCTCCCCTTCTGGGTCCTGAAGGCCGACCCCGCCCGCCTGGTCAAGACCTCCCAGGACGTGGACGCCATCCTCGCGCGCAAGACCAAGTTCTGCGCGTTCGTCGTGACGAACCCGCTCGGCCGAGCGCGCAACCGGTTCTTCCGGCAGCTCTCCCGCTACGCCCGCGTGGACTCGGGCGGCAAGGTCTTCAACAACCTGGGCGGTCGCGTCCCCGACAAGATCCCCTTCCTCGCCGACTACAAGTTCACGATCGCCTTCGAGCACACGGCCCATCCCGGCTACACGACGGAGAAGGTGGCCGAGCCCATGCTCGTGGACACGATCCCGATCTACTGGGGCGATCCGCTCGTCGGGCGCGACTTCGACACGAGCAGCTTCTTCGCCGCGAGCGACTCGCCGTCGTTTCACGACCTGATCGACCGCGTCATCGCGGTCGATCGCGACCCCGACCTCCACCGACGGATGCTCGAGCGTCCCTGGTTCGTCGGCAATCGCATCCCTCCGTGCGCGGACGTGCAGGCGATCCTCGAACGGTTCACCACCATCTTCGAGACCCCCGTCGAGCCGGTCGGCCAGCGCCGAGGGCTTGCGAGGACGCTGCGCCTCCACCGGATCCCCTCGACCTTGGCGTATCTGCGCCGACGGGCGAGGCGGCGGTTCCGCAAGCTCACCCGCAACGCGTAACGGGGCACGGGGGTTCACGACGCCGTGCGGCGCAACCCGCCGGGGGGCCCGCCGTCCCGATCCGCCCCCTCCACGCGCTCGACCGAACAGGCGAGGTGAACCGTTTCCCGGGGCGGCGGCATGATCTCCCTGGATGGCACGCGCCCCCACGCCCGACGTCGCGACGCTCCTCGCCCACGAGCCCTTCGTGCGGGCGCTCGCGCAGCGACTCGTCGGAGCGGGGGACGAGGCCGACGAGGTGGCGCAGGAGACGCTCGTCCGCGCGCTCGAGCACCCGCCCGAGCCTCGGCTCGGGCTCGCCGGCTGGTTGACCACGGTGGCGCGCAACGTCGTGCGGCAGCGTCGCCGGGGCGACCGGCGCCGGGTGCGCCGGGAGGCGGTCGCCGCCCGGCTCGACTCCGTCCCTTCCACCGAGACGATCCTCGAGCGCGAGGTCGCTCGACGCACCGTCGTCGAGGCGGTGCTCGATCTGGACGAGCCGTACCGCACGGTCGTGGTCCTGCGCTGGCTCGAGGGACTCCCGCCGCGCGAGGTCGCGGCACGCCTCTCGATCCCCGTCGAGACCGTGCGCACGCGCTCGCGCCGCGCGATCGAGCAGCTGCGCGAGCGGCTCGACCGCCGGCACGGGGGCCGACGCGCGACGTGGCTCGCGGCGCTCGTGCCGCTGGCGGGCACGCCGCCGTCCGCGACCGTCGCGCGGCCGCGCACGCTCCCGCTCCCCGCGCTGACCGCCGCCGCGGTCGGGGCGGCCGCGGTCCTCGTGGTCGTCGCGGCGCCCGGCCGGGTGGACGACCCGGGGCCCGCCACGGGTGCAGTGCCGGCACGGAGCCACGAGGGCGGCGACGTTGGAACGAACGGCCCCCGCTCGTGGATCCCGCCGGAGCCCAAGGAACGGTCCCCGTTGCTCGCCGCCGGGCCCGCAACCGGCCCGGGGATCGTTCGCGGCTTCGTGCTCGAACCCGGGCGACGGCCTGCGGCCGGCGCCCGCGTTCGGGTCCGTCGCGCCACCGACGCCACCTCCCGCGGTGAGGTCCGGGAGACCGCCACCGACGCGCAGGGTCGCTTCGCTGTCGAGCATGTGCCGTTGGGCCCCTGGATCGTCGAAGCCGACTCGCCCACCGGGCGCGCCTCGACCCTCGTGCGCGCCGGACGGGATCCCGCGTGGGCGTCCCTGTGGCTCGCCCCTGCCGCGCCCGTCGACGGCTCGCTCTGGGTGCGCGTGCTCGGGACGGACGGGCGGACCGTCGAGGGCGCCGAAGTGGAGGTCGTGCCCGTGGGAGGCGGCGCCGTCCTCGCGTCGCGCACGGCGGCGAACGGCTACGCCCTCGTGAAGTTCCCGCTCTCCTCCACGGCCCGCCGCGCCCTCGTCGAGGTGCGTGCTGCGGGATTCCTCGTCCGCCGGAGCATCGCGTGGCCCGCTCTCGGCGAGGACGACGGGGACGCGCTCGCGCTCGACGTGCCGTTGGAGGCCGTGGGCGGCCTCGAAGGCCGTGTAGAGGCCCCTGCGGGCATCCCGCTCGACGGTTCGCGCCTCGTCCTCTGGCCCGCGTCGCTCGATGTCGGGACGGCGACGACGCTCCTCCGCGTGCGCGAGACCGCCGTCGCCGCGGACGGCCGATTCGAGATGGACGGCCTCGCCCCGGGACCGTACGCGATCGCCGTGCGCTCCCCGATCGGGCTTCGGATCGCGGAGCCGGCGAGGTCGCGCGTGGAGGTCACGTCGGGCCGTCGGACCGCCGTCGCGCTGGCGGTCGTCGCGGGCGCCACGATCCGGGGCGTGGTGACGCGGAGCGACACGGGCGCGCCGATCGTCGGGGCACGCGTCGAGTGGTCCACGGGCGTCGAGGCACCTCCGGACGCGGCGGCCGCCGCACGCCTTGACCCGCGTGCCCCGA
>DATLLK010000040.1:0-3334 GCA_035537895.1 Planctomycetota bacterium | reverse complement strand
GGGCCTACGGCGTCCATGGAGACGGCACGCCGGATGTACTCCCACGGGGAGGCCCCCGCAAGTCTCCGGTGCCGTAGGATCCTCCCCGCGTAGACGACATCCATGGACGAACCCACCCGCGCTCCGCAGCACGACGCGCCGCCGCCGTGGCGCCCCCTCTCGGCGGGCGCCGTGACGGCGCTCGTGCTCGCGGTGCTGCTCGCGCCGATCGCGTTCCTCGGGCCGTGGTGGATCGAGATCCTGCCGCTCGTCATCGGCGCGGCGTCGTGGTGGGCGATCGCGGACGGACGTCGCCGCGGGCGCGGGCTCGCGATCGCCGCGTGCGTGATCGCCCTGTTCGCGGGGACGACGGCCCTTCTCACGCTCGGCAAGGCGCGCGATCTCGTCGCGACGCAGTTCGACGCGTTTCTGAGGGCGCTCTCGAAGGACGATCGTGCGCAGCTCTCCGGTTGGGTGATCACGGGAGCGGATGGCCCGGCCGCGATCGCCCGCTGGCGCGAGCGGATGCAGGCGATCGAGCGCGAGGCGGGTCCCTACGGTCAGCGCGTGGAGATCGACTGGGGGCTCCTGGGCCCGATGGTGGGCCTGCTCGCCGCGCCCGACGACGACCTCGTCGAGGTCGGAGCGCCGGCGGACCGTCCCCGGCCCGCACTCGGGGCGATGTGGGTCCGTGCCGCGTTCACCCGGGAGCGGTGCTGGGCCGTGTTCGACCTCGGCCGCGAGGGCGAGCCGCTCGGCATGGGGGACGTGGGGGAGACCGCGCCGGACAAGCCCCTGCCGATCGTGCGCGACGTGCGCTTCTACCGGGCGAAGTCCGCGCCCTGACCCGACCGTGGCCTCCGGGCGCCCCGCCTCCTCGGCGGGGGTAGACTCGGGCGCGTCCGCGTCCCGGAGCCCTCCCGTGCGCCACTTCGCCGCCCTGCTCCTCGTCCTCACGGGCCTCGGTTCCGTCGCCTGGGCGAAGCTCGGAGGGCCCGCCTGGGTCGACGCCGAGCAGCGCTTCCGGGCCCTCGTGGCGCAGCCCGGCGAGGGCGACGCGAAGGCCGAGCTCGTCAAGCTCATCGCGAGCGACGGCGAGCCCCGGGCATGGACCCTGCTCGCGGAGGGGCTCGTGCTCGAGGCCGGCCACATCGCCCGCACGGCCGACCAGCTCGCGAAGGACCTGGCGGCGCTCCAGGAGCTGCTCGCCAAGCGGTTGAAGCACGCCGCCGAGGAGGAGGCGATGTACCGCCTCCAGGGCTCGGTCAGCGAGCTCGAGGCGCGAAAGTCACAGGACGAGCGCATCCTCCGGCAGATCGCCGCCGCCTTCGGCGCCGCGGACGAGACGGGGCGCAAGCTCGTCTACGCGAAGACGAAGGCGCACAAGGACTTCCCCGTGCGCGTCGCCGGCGCGCGCGTCGCGGCGATCCTCCCCGACGAGCCGTCGAGCAAGGCGATGGTCGCCGAGGCGTTCAAGGACCCCGACCCCCGCGTGCGGCTCGCCCTCCTCGAGGGGCTCGAGAAGGCGCCCGGCACCTCCTGGCAGGACGGCGTCATCGCGCGCGTCGAGGACCCGGACTGGGGCGTGCAGCTGGTCGCCGCGCGGATCATCGGCGCCCGGGAGCTCGGCAAGGGGATCCCCGCGCTCATCCGGGCGCTCTCGACCAGCACGCCGCGCGTCGCCGAGCAGGTCGTCGAGTCGCTGCGCAAGCTGACCGGCGAGAACATCGAGCCCTACCCCGAGCCGTGGGCGAAGTGGTGGGAGGACAACCGCTCGAAGTGGGGCGAGGACGGCCGGCCCCTCGCGCCCCTGAAGGCGCCGCCGCGGCCCCCGGGCGAGGCCACGTTCTACGGACTGAAGGTCCGCTCGAACCGCGTCCTCTACATCATCGACACGAGCCTCAGCATGAAGGAGGAGAAGAAGGGGTCGGTCACGCCCGCGGCGCCCGCTCCGAAGGGCGCGGTCACCGGCGAGGCCAAGGAGAAGCCCGCGCCCGAGCCCCAGGTGAAGTTCTCCGGGCCGAAGATCGAGATCGCGAAGCAGGAGCTGCGGCGGTCGCTGAAGATGCTCCCGAAGGAGAGCTTCTTCAACATCATCTCCTTCAACCACAGCGTCGTCGCCTGGCAGCAGAAGATGCTGCCGGCGACGGAGGCGAACAAGGAGCTCGCCTACGCGTGGATCCGCGACATGACGCCCGCGGGCTCGACGTTCATCGACGGCGCGCTCCGCATGGGCTTCAAGCTGGCGGGGATGGGCTCCTTCGACCGCGCCTATCCCGAGGTGGCGCTCGACACGATCATCCTGCTCTCCGACGGCGCCCCCACGGACAACGCCTTCCCCGAGAGCAAGCCGATGAACCCCGACGAGATCCTCGACCACGTGAAGGACTGGAACTCCCAGCGGCGGATCGTCATCCACTGCGTCGGGATCGACGTCGTCGTGCAGGGCATCGACTTCCTGAAGAAGCTCGCCGCGCAGAACGGCGGCACCTACGTGGACGGGTAGGGACACCGGCCCACGCGGGTGCGGCGGCGCGCGGACCGGTCCGGTAGGGTGGGGCGATGACCGGCTGGCTGCCCTCGCTGCGGATCGCGGGCGTCGAGGTGCGCGTGCACCTCCTCCTCTTCGCGGTCCCGGCGCTCCTCGCCCTGACCGCGCCGGCGTTCGACGGCGCCGTCGGGTGGCGCCTGGGCGTGTTCGCGATCCTGGTCGGCTGCGTGCTGGTCCACGAGCTCGGGCACGCGGTCGCGGCGCGCGCGCGCGGGCTCGCGGCGGAAGTCCGCGTCCACGGCATCGGCGCGTGGGCCCGCATCGGGCGGCGCGAGGCGCCCGAGGAGGTGCCCGCCGACGAGTGGGCCGTGGCGCTCGCGGGACCGGCCGCGAGCTTCGCGCTCGCCGGCGTCGTGGCGCTCGCGGGACTGGCGCTGCGGGGGCCGTGGTCGGTGTCCGACCTGTTCCAGTCCCCGCCCGACCCGTGGACGATGGCGCTCGCGATCACCACGGGGATGGGCGTCGTGAACCTCCTGCCCATGTTCCCCCTCGACGGCGGGCGCGTCGTGCGGGCCGTGCTCTCGCCTGCGCTCGGCCGGTCGCGGGCGACGCGGCTGGTGGTCGTCGCGACCGGGATCGGCGCGGCGGCCCTCCTCGCGGCGGCCGTGCTCGTGCACGACCCGTGGGGGATCCTCCTGCTGGGCGCCGGCGCGCTGCTGCTCGTGCGTGCCGCGTTCCGCGAGGCCCGCCCGGTGGCGCCCGTGAGCGGGCCGAAGCCGCAGACGGAGCCGGGCGCCGCCGCGCCTTAGAACCTATCCCCGTAGGCGCCCTACTGCGCCCGGCGATCCTCTCGCTGCGGCGGGC
>DATLLK010000039.1:0-2096 GCA_035537895.1 Planctomycetota bacterium | reverse complement strand
GGCCAGGACCCGCGGCGGGTCGAGCGGGCCCTCGTCGCGCACCTCCGCGCGCACTGCCCGTGGGGGCTGCGCCTCGACGTGACGCCGATGACCGCGACGCCCGCGTGGTCGACGCGCGCGTCGGGCCCGGCGTTCGAGGCGGCGCGCCGCGCGCTGCGCGCGGGCTACGGCGTCGAGCCCGTCGACATCGGCGCCGGCGGGAGCATCCCCTTCGTCGGGCCCTTCGCCTCGGCGCTGGGCGGGGTGCCCGCGCTGCTCATCGGGCTCGAGGACCCCGCCTGCAACGCGCACGCGGAGAACGAGTCGCTGCTCCTGCCCGACTTCCACGCGTCGTGCCGCAGCGCCGTGCACCTCTACGCCGAGCTGGGCGCGGTCCTCTCCCCCGCGAAGCGCCGCCGGGGGCGGTAGATCACGACAGGGCGGGGCGCACCGTGGATACTCCCGCCGACCGCCGGGACCGCGCAGCGCGGTTCCCGGCCGGGGCGCGGACTTCTTTTTCAGGACGGAGGGCCTCGTGGCTGGTGACGGCAAGACGTCGATCTGGTGGAACGGCAAGCTCGTCCCGTGGGCGGACGCGAAGGTCCACGTGCTGTCGCACGCGCTGCACTACGGCACGGGCGTGTTCGAGGGGATCCGCGCCTACCGCACGCCGAAGGGCATCGCGATCTTCCGCCTGAAGGAGCACATCGACCGCTTCTTCTACTCGGCGAAGGTCTACAAGATCGCGATGCCCGTGACCTGGAAGGACGTCTTCGAGGGCTGCCGCGAGGTCGTGCGGGCGAACGCGCTCGAGGAGTGCTACCTGCGGCCGCTCGCGTTCCTCGGGCACGGTCCGCTCGGCGTCTACCCGAAGAACGTCCCGACCGAGGTCGTCGTCGCCGCCTACCCGTGGGGCGCCTACCTCGGCCCCGAGGCGCTCGAGAAGGGCATCCGCGCCACGATCTCGTCCTGGACGCGCATCCACCTCTCGAGCTTCCCCACGCAGGCGAAGGGGACGGGCACGTACCTCAACAGCTCGCTCGCCGTGAAGGACGCGCGGGAGAAGGGATTCGAGGAGGCGATCCTCCTCGACCGTCACGGCGAGGTCGCCGAGGGCTCCGGCGAGAACATCTTCGTCGTCGTGAAGGGCCGGCTCGTGACGCCCGGCATCGCCTCCTCGATCCTGCCGGGCATCACGCGCGACAGCGTGATGACGATCGCGGCCGACCTCGGCATCCCGTGCGATGTCCGCAGCGTCGGGCGCAGCGAGCTCTACGGCGCGGACGAGCTCTTCTTCACCGGGACGGCGGCGGAGGTCACGCCGATCCGCGAGGTGGACGGCTACGTGATCGGCGAGGGCCGCCGCGGGCCGATCACGGAGCGGATCCAGTCGGCGTACTTCGACGCGGTCCGCGGGAAGAACGACGCCAAGTCCGCCTGGCTCACCCACGTGCAGTAGGCGGCGCGCTGGCTGGGGGCGCTCGGGCCCCTTCCTCCTCCTCGCGTACAGGAAGTACGCGTCGTCGTCCTCATGGGCCCTCCGCACTCCATCCAGCGGCCGCCGCGGTCCGGAGGAAACGCCGACACAGAGGCAGCGCGGCGGCAGGTGCGACGTCGGTCGGCTCTGAAACGCCGCGGCTAGGCGGTGGTGCTTCGTCCGGACATCGCGCCCACGGCGAAGCGCGTGCGCGCGAGCACCTCGTCGCCCATGCGGAACTCGAGCCCGAACCAGCCGCCCGCGTTGATCTTGAGCGTCTTGAAGCCGGCGGCGACCACGGTCTGCCGGCCCTCGTAGCCCTTCTGCACGGCGAGGCGCCCCGGCAGGGTCACGAGCGTCACGGAGGGGTCGTCGAGCGGATGGACGCGGAAGGCCACCGCCGCCTCCCCGTGCCGCGGGGCCCGCACGAGCGCCACGAAGGTGAGCGGACCCGCCTCGCCGGGGAACTGGAGCACGGGCACGAGCTCCAGGACCTCGCGCACGTTGACGCCGTGTCGCGTGTTCTGGATCTCGCGGCACACGAGGAGGCCCGTGACCTCGAGCTCGTCGGTGGACGGGGGGGGCTCGCTCATCACGGCAACGCTACACCGGGGACGGCGAGGCGGGTTCGGGGCACGCG
>DATLLK010000038.1:0-2013 GCA_035537895.1 Planctomycetota bacterium | reverse complement strand
CCCCCCGGCGGGCGCACCGTACGCGGGATCGCCCAACGCCAGGACCCCGTCCCCGCGAGGCTCCGTCCGGGACCGTGCTCGCGCTGCTCCGAGCCCGGACGGGCCCCCACGGCGACGGAGTCCTGGCACTGGGCGACCCCGCGTACGGTGCGCCCGCTGGTGGGCTCCCCCTCGCACGATTGCCCTCGAGCGGTGTCGAGGCCCGCGCCGTCGGCGACGTCGTGCTCCTCGGGAAGGAGGCCACGGAGGGGGGCCTGCGCACGGCGCTCCTGGGTCGACCGCGCTGGCGCGCCGTCCACCTCGCCTGTCACGGGCTCCTCGACGCCGATCGCCCGCTGCTCTCGTCCCTCGCGCTCGCGCCGGGAGGCGGCGACGACGGACTCCTCGTGGGCCACGAGATCCTGCGCATGACCGTTCCCGCCGACCTCGTCGTTCTGTCGGGCTGCGACACGGGTCTCGGCAAGACGTTCCGCGGGGAAGGCGTGCTCGGCCTGTCCCGCGCTTTCTTGCTCGCCGGCGCGCCCCGCGTCCTCGTCAGCCTATGGAAGGTCGACGACGAAGCGACGCGCGCCTTCATGGAGACCTTCTACGCCAGCTGGAAGTCGGGACGCCCGCTTCCCGACGCGCTCCGCGAGGCCCGAGAGCGTGTGCGATCCGATCCCCGCTGGAGCCACCCGCGGCACTGGGCGTCGTTCGTCCTGTGGGGACTGCCGGGCTGACCCCGCGCGCGGCGGCGGTCACTGGACCCAGACGTTGAAACTGGCTCCGGGCGGCATCGCGGCGTCGTCGACGTTCTGGATCGCCCAGAGGCCGAGGGCGCTGTCGTAGTAGGCCCCGATCGGGTGGTCGTTGTAGACGCCGGGCGTCAGGGACGGATTCCAGTTCGCCGTGACGTGGAAGGAGGCCAGCGGATTCCCGTCGAGCGAGGGATGCGACACGTACGTCCTCTGATCGCTCGGGCCGCCGATCGAGGCCGCGTCGGCGTCGTGAGCGAAGACGTTTCGCATCAGCAGGCGGAACGCGACGAAGAAGTTCGCCCCCAACGTCATGGCGGCCAGATCCTGGTTGAAGACGCGCCACGTGGGCGCGGAGTAGTAGACGCCGATCTCGTGAGGATTCGGGAAGTAGCCCGGGGCGTCGGGTGCACCCGCATACTGCGTCACGAAGAGCAACGCGTCCGGGTCCCCGTCGCTTTCCGCCGCGGAGACGATCGTTCGATTCGAGGCGGTGTTCTCCGGGATCGCGGTGTGAACGAGCTGCCGCGGGCCCTCGAGCACCAGGACGAAGAACGCAGCCCCGGCTTCCATCGCGGCGCCGTCCTCGTTGAAGATCTCCCACTGACCGAGGAGGTTGACGTAGCGAACGCCGATGGGGTGCGGATTGCGGACCGTGACGAGAGCCCCCTCCGGGTTCAGCACGTGCGTCACGAGCATGCGCGCGGTCGGGTTGTCGTCCAGCATGGGGTGGCTGAGAATCGTCCCCTCGCCGTCGAGCGTGCCGGGGCCCGCCGCGTGGAGAAAGCCGGGGCGGATCGGCTCGGACGGCCCGCCCGAACCGCCACCTCCCCCGCAGCCGGCGGTCAGGGCGAGGCACAGCGAGGCGAGGAACCGCGGTGATAGGCGCATGGTCTTCTCCAGGTCCGGACGACTCGGGGCCGGACGCGAGGAGGAGCGCCTCACCTCGAAATGTTGCCCCCCTATACTGCGGGCCTGTCCCCGCTCGCCCCCGACGATCGCGCGCTCCCGCCGCCGCCTCCGTTGGCGGACGCCGTCGAAGCGGCGTTCGCGCGCGGTCGGCTGGCGCACCCCGCGCTGGAGGTCGCCCGCGCGACCTATGCGGAGCGGGTCGTGGCGCTCACCCGCCGGGTTCGCGTGCCCGGCGTCCCCGCAGCCTCGCCCGCGGAGGCGGCCACCGTTCTTCGACGCGCGGCCCACGGTGACCTGTATCTCGCCGTGGCCTGCGAGACGGGCGCTGGCGGAGCGTGGGAGGCGCTCACGACGGGCTATCGAGGCC
>DATLLK010000037.1:0-3182 GCA_035537895.1 Planctomycetota bacterium | reverse complement strand
GTCCTAAGGGCGGGGGCCCTTCGACCAGCCGAGTCCGCGGAGGATCTGGAGCATCTCGCTGAACGACGGGAAGGACTTGCCCGTCCGCGACTTGAACTCCCCCACGGCCCGGAGGAACTCGACCGTGTCCGCGTCGAGGTCGTAGGCCCCCGCCCGACGGTCGGGGATGGTCCGTCGGTCGACGCCCGAACGACGCTCGACCTCGACGGGAACGTCGCGCCGGCGCCGCTCGCGCCCGCTGCGACGGTCGGCCCCGCGCCGCCGTTCGGTGGATCCGCTCGGGGCGCGCGCGCCCGCCGGGCCTTCGTCGGTGCTCATCGGTCGAATCGGATCTCCACGGGCAGGGTTTCGCCCTCCCCGACCTCTACGGCGCGCTCGAACTTGCGTCCGTCGGCGGCCTCGGCCACGACCGTGACCGAGCCGGGCGGGACCGGGTGAAGGCCCGCGTCCACCAACCGCACCGGCTTGGGCGCCTCGCCGCCCGCGCCGATCGAGAGCTGGACGTGCCCTTCGACCGCGCGGCCGTCGGCCTCCGTGACCCCGGTGATGCGCACGTAGCCCTGGCGCTGGAGCGTCACCGGCGGCAGCGTCGTCACGCTGCCCTCGGCGATCTCGAACGGCTCGGAGGTCGCGGCGACGCGCTCCATCGCCCGCACGAAGGCGCGGTAGCGCCCGGGCAGGATGCCGCTGGCGTGCGCGACGCCCTGGCGCGTCACGAGCAGCGCCGCCCGCCGCTGGACCTGGTCGCCCACCACGGCCTGCAGCTCGACGGTCGCGGGGTCGACGGGGTTGCCCGACCCGTCGACGACGGGGATCCGCACCCCGCCGCCGTCGACGAGGCGGACGGTGACCTCGCTGCCGGCGGAGGCGCCGACCTCCACGCGGGCGGCCCGGCTCACGCGCTCGCCCGAGATCAGCGTGACGTCGTAGGTGCCGGGGCGCACGCGCTCCACCCGCGCCCGGTTCTCCTGCACGACGACGCGCTCCTCGCGGCGCCCCATCGTGGTGCGGCCGCCCACGGGCTCGAGCACGGCGCGGGCGGACCAGGCGTCGCGGTCGGTCGGGCCGCCCTCCACGACCACCTCGAGCCAACCGCCGCTCGCGTCGATGCGGTACTCCTCGTCGCTCCCGGCCTTCACCTGGTCGAAGTACTCGGTGTCGAACGAGGGGTGCGTGAAGCGCAGCGTGTACGGCTCGAACGAGAGGCCGGCGAGGCGGAAGCGCCCCTTCGCGTCCGAGCGCGTCGTCCGCGGGACGGAGCGGTACCAGGAGTGCTGCGCGTACTGCGAGACGTGCTCGAGCGAGATCTCGACGCCCTCGATGGGCTTGCCCTGCGCGTCGCGGATGGTCCCGCTCACCTCCTCGCCGCGCACGAGGGGGTAGAGGACGTCGACGGTCTCGCCCGGCGGGACCACGGTCCGTTTCCGTCGGGTGATGGGCGGCTGCCCGGGCTCGCGCTTGACGTTGTCGGAAGGGAACGAGACCTCGGGGTCCATCTCGGTCCACGCATAGTCGGGGTGCGTGATGACGACCCAGACCTGGATCTCCTTCATGACGGGACCGAACTCGAAGCGACCGGCTCGGTCGGCCGTGATCCGGAAGGACCCGTCGGTCGACCGTCCCTCCATCCCCCAGACGAGCGGCCCCATCTCGCGCGCCACGTAGGTCTGGAAGCGCGCGAAGGAGTTGGTCGGGGTGAACGGGTCGGGCCCGGGCCGTCCCTGGTTCGCGGTCGCCTGGAAGTGGATGGCGACCTCGGCGCCGGCCACCGGGTCGCGCGTCACCGCGTCCACGATGGCGCCGCGCAGGTACCCGGCGCGCGTCAGGCGCACGTCGTGGTTGACGCCGGGGCGGAGCACGACCCTCGCCGTCGTGGCGAGGATCCCCGGCGAGTAGCCGCGTGCCCAGGCGACGATCGCGACGACCACGTGGTCGCCCGCGGGGAGGGCGTAGCGCCCTTCGGCGTCGGTGCGGCCGCTGGCCGCGGTCCGGTAGTCGCCGATGACGGGGATGTCGAGCACGGTCCCGGTGCCCTCGGCCTCGAGGGACTCGATCACGACGCGGGAGTCGAGGTCGATCGCCACGAGGAGGACCTCGGCCTGGGAGACGGGGCGGTCCTCCTCGTCGAGCACGCGGCCGGCGTAGGTGCCGCCCCGGTTCGTCAGGTCGAACTCCGGGCGCAGGTACTCGCGGTCCGGGGCCGACCCCACGGGGGGCGGCGTCGCGTCCACGACGAACTCGGTGGGCTTCGCCGGGCGCAGGAGCAGGGTCGCGACCGTGGCGAGGGCGCAGACCGCGAGCAGGACGAACGAGATGGTCTTCCAGCGGAACTTCATCGGGCGCACCTTCCCCGCCGGATCCGCGTCGCCCGCCGCATGCTACCTCGACCCGTGCCCAACGCCGCCTACACGAGCCCGATCGCGTGCAGGTCGATCGCGCCGCCCTTCTCGACCCGGTACGAGTCCGAGTCTTCGTGGTGCGTGGAGAACTCGATGATCTCGGAGTCGTCGATCCCGGTGAACCGGTGGACGGTCCCGGGCGCCACGTGACGGTGGTCGCCCGGCTCGAGGATCAGCTCGTCGCCGCCCACCTCGAGGAGGACCTTTCCCTGGATCACGTAGAAGACCTCGTCCTTCACCTTGTGGTAGTGCAGCGAACAGCGGTGCCCGCGCCGGAGCACCAGCTTCTTGCCGCAGTAGCTGCCGTTGACGATCCAGTGCTCCTCGCCCCAGTCCTTCGGGACGATGTGGGTCGGCGTCGCCATGGCCGGGATCCTACCTCCGCGCAGACGGTGCGACCGGGTCCCGACGCACGGATCCGCGGAAGGTCGCAGGGGCGTCCGCGCCCGCCGGCCCGGGACGACCGGCGGTCCCGCACCGACCGAGGCGGCGCAACCTCGGTGGCCGACGGCACTACCGTGCGGGGGAGGGGGCGGTCCCCGCGTCGCCGGGCACGACGACGGCCTGGAGGGAGACCGGGAAGTACCACCCGAAGTACAGACTCCCGCGGACGTCCACGGTCTCGTGGTCGAAGACCGTGTCGAGCGAGCGCTCGAGCCTCGCGGGGAGTGCGATCCCGCGTCCGCCGAGCTTGTTCGAGGGTACTCGTGCCTCTTTCACGACCGTGCCGTTGACGACGAGGCGCACGTCGCGGTCGAGGTCCACCTGGCGATCCGACAGGAA
>DATLLK010000036.1:0-2874 GCA_035537895.1 Planctomycetota bacterium | reverse complement strand
TTCCTCTACCGCACCTCGTGGGCCGAGATCCGCCGCGGCGGCTGGATGCAGCGCAACGTCGTCGAGCGCCCGTTCCACCCCGACCTCGACCCCGCCACGATGACCGTGGACGCGGAGGGCACCACGCTCGCGCGCTCCCTCGACCGCATCCCCGAGACCGAGGACGAGATCAACGCCTCGGTCCCCGGCGCGCTGAAGGTCCTCCAGAAGCTCCTGTTCGGCTCGGACGAGTTCCGCGTCGAGAAGGACCTCGTGCCCGCGGAGGTGGTCGCGGCAGGCCGGTGGTGCCCCGGCGGGAGCCCGGCCGACGGCCCGCCGGAGTGGCGCGAGATCCTGCTGCTGACGCGCGTGTCGCCCCTCGTCAAGTTCGCCTTCGAGGCCGTGCGGCACGACTTCGTGCGCGAGCGCGCCGTGGCCCGGCGCGACGTCGAGATCGAGGAGATGGCCGGCGGGATGCTGCGCGTCGAGCTGCTCACCGTGCGGCCTCCGCGGCGACAGCGTTCGTGCGAGGGAGGGATCGAGCGGTCGCCCGTGAACGTCTGGTACGTCGCCCGCGTGAAGGACGTCCTCGCGATCGGGAACGCCGAGGACCTCGTCGTCGGCGTCGCCGAGGTCGCGCGAGGGGGCGCCGAGGCCGCGGTCTCGCGGCCGGGCTTCGACGTGGAGCGGCCCGAGGGCGGGGTCGCGGCCTCCCTCGACCTCGTCGGCCTGCGCTCCTACCTGAACCGGTTCTTCTCCTCGGGCGACCAGGCCGACAAGTACGGCGCCTTCCTCGGCAAGTTCGTCGCGATCGACGCGCTCGACCGCGCCGAGGCCGTCGTGACCCTCCCCCCCGACGGGATCCTCGCCCGGGCGAAGATCGCCTGGAGCGAGGAGGCCCTGCGCCGGTTCCCCGACGTCGAGGCGACCTACCGTCTCTCGCCGTCGCCGGTCGCCGAGGGGATCGCGCGGCTCCTGCCCGCGAAGGACACGGCCATCGTCGCGCAGCTGCGGACCCCGCCGGGCGCGCTCCTGCACGCGCTGTACGACAACCTCTCGAAGGCCGAGCAGAAGCTGATCCAGGAGAACATCCGCGACGTCGGGCGCAAGCGTCGCGCCGCGGGCGAGGCCGCCTACGAGGACGTCGGGGAGTTCATCGACGAGCTCTCGGGCCAGCTCGGCACCGAGACCGCGGTCGCGGTCGCCCGCATCTCGTCCGTGTTCGACCGCGTGCGGTACGAGACGTGGTACGCGAGCGACGACCCCGCCCCGACGGCGACGCTCGCGGCGATGATCCGCGTGCGCCCCGGCGCCAAGCAGTCCGAGGTCGACGAGTTCCTCGCCGACCGTGCGGGGGCCTTGGGCTTCGGCAAACCCGAGCCGGTCACCTCGCCCGACGGGATCACCTACAGCCGCCTCCGGCTGCGTCACACGACGCGCGACTACGAGCTCGTCGAGCCCGCCTTCAAGGTGCACGACGGCTACCTGATCCTCTCGACGCGCGAGGACTACCTCCTCGAGATCCTGAAGGTCATGGGCGGCGGCCCGGACGCGCCGCCCTCGGTCGCGGCCTCGCCGTCCTTCCGCGGGATCTTCGGCTCGCTCCCCTCGGAGGCGACGCTGGGCCTCTACGCCGACTTCGACACGGTCCGCGCGGTCATGTGGGACTACCGCAACGACTGGGTCCGGCGCACGCACAGCGACGACGCCTACGCAGCCTCCTACCGCGCGAAGCGGATCGTCGAGCTGTCGCCTCGCGGCGAGCGGGTCGACTTCCAGACGATCAAGGCGCAGGTCGAGGAGGACGTCTCGAAGGAGATGGCGCGCTACCGCACCGAGGAGTACGCGAAGTTCCTCGAGGAGTACCGCCGTCGCCTCGACGCCTCGCGGCGCATCGCCGCCGCCGGGTTCGTCCTCGCGGCGCACTCGGGCGACACGATGCTCGACACGGGCCTGCGCCTGCTTCTCACGTCTCCCGCGGAGACGTCCGGGCCCTGACCGTCGGGGAACTGTCCCCCGGATCCTCGCCGCGGGCACGCTCTGCGGCCTCCGTACGGGTGGCCCGCCCGACGCCGGCCCGCCTTGACAGAGCCCCGACGACGGCTACCGTGGCGCCCCACGTCGTCCGACAGCCGGGATGGCGGAATTGGCAGACGCGCTAGGTTGAGGGCCTAGTGACCCTAACACGGTCTTCCGGGTTCAAGTCCCGGTCCCGGCACCATCGGCTTCGCCACAGGGGTTGGCGTGACCTGGGACGGGCGGGCCTGCTTTCGCGGGCCGGGCTGCGCGGCGCCGGTGCGCTTCGCGCACGTGGCGCCCTCGCGGGTGAAGACACCCGCTCGGGGCGCTCCTTTGCGGCCCTATTGGGCCGCGGACGTCGCGCCCGCTTGCGCGGCCTCGCGAAATCAGGCCCGACGTGTCAGGCGCGCAACATGTTTCTACGGCCTGGCAGGTGCGCTTCCTGAGGCGGACCCTGGAGTGCGGCCTCGCGGGATCGGGCACGACATGCGGGGAACGGGGCACCCTTCTAAAGCCCTCTGTGCTGGATGGGGGCGGACCCTGCAGTGCGGCCTCGCGAGATCGGGCACGATAGGCGGGGAACGGGGCACCCTTCTAAAGCCCGATGGGTTCGCTGGATGGGCGGACCTTGCAGTGCGGCCTCGCGAGATCGGGCCCGATGTGCGGGGAACGGGACACCCTTCAAAGCCTTCTGTGTGTGGCGGCGCGGACGGATCGCGCGTGCGGGCGGCCGATGGGGGGTGAGACTGGGGGAATGAGAGCGGCGCGGATCGCGGTCGTGCTCGGAGCGATGGCACTGGCGGCCCCGGAGGCCGGATCGGAGGACGCCATGAGGCCTCACGGCGGAACGACGAATCCGAGGAACCGGTTAGCGGG
>DATLLK010000035.1:0-2520 GCA_035537895.1 Planctomycetota bacterium | reverse complement strand
CGCTCGTACTTCCCCGTGTCGAACGCGTACCACTCGCCGTCGCTGTGCGGCTGCATCCAGAAGGCGACGGTGAAGGGGTGGATCCACGTGTCTTCCGGGCCGCTGCCGCGCAGGGTCTTCGTGACGGGCTGCACGAAAGGCCCGGACTCCGACGTGAACCAGCCGTCCGTGTAGATCGAGTAGTCGAAGTGGTCCTCGAGCGTGGGCTTCTGGTGCATCCGCACCCGCGCCGGCTGCAGCCGGATGTCCCCCACGTCCTCGGACCGCTCGTCGCTCGGCCAGATCTTGCGCGCGAGCATCTGCGGCGCGCGCTTCCGGGGCTGCACCCACGCGTTCGCGTCGTCCACGTAGGCGACGTTGTTGGGGTAGGTCTCGACGAACTTCCCGCCCGAGCCCAGCGCGAGCCCGCGGTCGAGGTCGGCCTGACTGTCGAGCGTCCACGTGGTGGCCTCGTCCGCGCCGATCTCGACGACCTGCCGGATGGCGGCCTCGCCCGCGCGCCGGCCCGCCGCGTCGTTGACGATGGCGCGCCCCTCGACCAGGTAGACGTCCATCGTGCGGAAGCAGAACGGCGCCGTGCCGTACTCGAGCTCGTTGTCGTGCGGGTTGACCACGTTGCGCAGGACGGCCTCCGCCTGGCGCTCGGACAGCGTGCCCGAGCCCTGGAGGTCCTCGAGCCACTGCCCGACGTCGCGGACGTGGCGGAACGGCCCTGACTTGCGGCGGTCGTCGTCCCCGCCCGGGGTCTGCATCGGGCCCGCCCGGGTGGCGACGATCTTCGTCGCGAGGTCCCAGGCGAGCTCCGGCGTGATCATGAGCTTCGGGTCGTCCACGCCGCGCATGCGAAGGCCCGTGAGGACGGCCGCGAGGACCTCCCTGCCCGCCGTGTTCACGTTCACGGGCCACGGCCCGAGCGGCTCGATGCGCGCCCGTCCGCCCTCGTACTCGCGACCCGCCGGCAGGCGGCTCGCGAGCGTCAGCATCGAGCCGAACTGGCCGCCCTTCGAGTCGCTGGGGTAGAGGACCATCCCGTAGTCGGACTGCAGTCCGTCCGTGATGCGGACGAGCGTGCCGGGGCCGAAGTACGCCGTGCTGCCGCCGAGGTTGCTGCGGTCCCGGACGCGGATCTCCTCCCCCGTCGCGTCCGACGCCGGCGCGGGGAGCGCGTTCACGATCAGCTGCCCGTCGAGGAACGTCTCCACGGTCTCGCGGCGGCCCCACACGGTGAGGAACGGTGCGACGGACTCGAGGCGCGCCGCCTCGAGCACGCCGCCGCCGCCCCAGCGGTGGACGCTCTTCAGGTCCTCGAGGTTCTCGAACGGCGTCAGCTTGCCGCTCTGCGCCGCGAGGAGGTGGGTCGCGATCTTCCACGCGGCGTAGTCCACGACGCGCTCGGCCTTCGCGTGCTCCTGCGCCGGGCCGTTCTCGCCGAGGCTCGCGCCCTCGCGCAGGACGCCGCGCTGGCAGCCCTTCAGCGCGCCGTCCTCGAACGACGTGTAGCGCACGACCTCGTTCCCGATGCGGGCGAACCCGCCCTCCTTGCGGAAGGCGCGCAGGCCGGTGTCGCGCGCCGGGGCGATGCCCTCGAGCGGGATGGTCGTCGCCCCCGCGTCGAGCTTCTCGGCGAGGTTCGCCGCCCCGAGCAGGTTGGCGACGAGCCAGGGGCTGCCGCCGTTGCAGTTCACGAGCGCGGCGGTGTCGACCACCTTCCAGGACCAGATCGAGGAGCGCGGATCCGAGATCGACGGCGCCGGGCTGCCGGGCGCGCGCGCCATCAGGTCCGCGATGACCTTGCGGTAGGAGGGGTCGGGACTCGACTCGTCGGGGGTGTCGACGGTGTCGTCCGCTTCGGCGCCGCTCCCCCCCGAGGCCTTCCGGCGGAGCTCGTAGGCCGGGTGCGTGCGGTGGAGGAAGGAGATGACCGCCCGGCAGACGAGATCGGCCTCGTACACCGCGCGGTTGCGCGCCGCCGTCGCCTCGGTGCGGTCGCGGCCGAGCTTCTGCGAGATCACGAACGGGATCGCGATCAGCAGCAGGGCCACGAGGACGGTGATCACGGACAGGATCGCGATCCCGCGCGGGGCGCGGGCGGGAGAGAGCGGACGGTCGGCGGTCATGATCGGATCCTCGGGGCGCGTGCGCGCCGGCGGGAACGGGAGATGGGGAGGTCGGGAGGTCGACAGCCCGGTGCTACGGCGCCCTCGCGAGGGTGCCGAGCGGGAAGGGAGACGGGAACGCGACACCGAGGACGTTCGCCTCGACGGCGCCCTCGGCGGCGATCCGGAGCACGGCCTCGCCCCCGTTCGCGGCCCACCCGGGCGGCAGAGGGATCTCGACGCGATGCGGGTCGGGATCGTGCGTCACGTCCAGGACGCCCTCGGCGCCGGGCACCCCGACGAGGGAGAACCGAAGGCGCGCGGTCTCGGGCCCCGGAGCGGCGCCTCGCCGAGGTCGGACCGTGGCGAGGACGCGCACGACGGCCTTGTCCGCGGACGCGGCGCCGAAGCGGACGACACCGTC
>DATLLK010000034.1:0-9810 GCA_035537895.1 Planctomycetota bacterium | reverse complement strand
GTGATCCTCGGGGCGGAAGCGATCGCGGCCGGGCGGGCCGACGTGGTGCTCGCCGGCGGCATGGAGAGCATGTCGAACACGCCCTACCTGCTGCCGCGGGCGCGGTGGGGATACCGCCTCGGCAACGACCAGGTGGTGGACGGGATGTACCGGGACGGGTTCCTGTGCCCCCTCTCGAAGCAGCTGATGGGCGAGACGGCCGAGAACCTCGTCCCGATGTACGCGATCACCCGGGCGGAGCAGGACGCGTACGCGGCGCGGAGCCAGCAGCGCTGCGAGGCGGCCCGCAAGCGGGGCCGCTTCGAGGCGGAGGTGGCGACGGTCGAGGTGCCGGGCAAGGGGGGGACCACCCCCTTCCGGGCCGACGAGCACGCCCGGGACGGCGTCACCGCCGACGCGCTCGCGGGCCTGGCCCCGGTCTTCAGCAAGACGGGCTCGGTGACGGCGGGCAACTCGAGCGGGATCACCGACGGGGGCTCGGCGGTCCTGGTCCTGTCCGAGAAGGCGGCCGCGACGCACGGCGCGAAGCCGCTCGGGCGGCTCGTCGCGTGGACGCAGGCCGGCGTCGACCCCAAGGTGATGGGCCTGGGGCCCGTCCCCGCCGTGCGCAAGCTGCTGCAGCGCACGGGGCTGCGGACGGAGGACATCGACCTCTGGGAGCTGAACGAGGCCTTCGCCGCCCAGGTCATCGCCTGCAACCGGGAGCTGAAGATCCCCGAGGACCGGCTGAACGTGGACGGCGGGTCGATCGCGCTCGGCCACCCGATCGGGGCGACGGGCTGCCGGATCCTCGTCACCCTCCTGCACTCCCTGGCCGAGCGCGGGGCGAAGCGCGGCGTCGCGACGCTGTGCATCAGCGGCGGGCTCGGGCTCGCGGCGCTCGTCGAGCGCGTCGCCTGATCCGTCGTTTCTGACGACCTCCATCCGGGAACACCCCCCGCCGCGATTCGGGCCGCCAGCGTCCCTCCCGCGTGGTACGCATTCGCTTCGGCTGCACCCGGGGGGGAGCGGCCTGGAGGCCCCCATGGTTGAACCGATCAGCGGCAAGGACGAGTACACGACCCACATCGGCTCCGACGCCCAGTTCAAGGGCGACCTGACGTTCCAGGGCGGAGTGCGGATCGACGGCCAGTTCGAAGGCACGATCCAGACGAAGGGTCGCGTGCTCATCAGCAAGGGAGGCCGGCTCAAGGCCGAGGTGAAGGCCGGGTCGGTCGCGGTGGAAGGTCAGGTCGACGGGAACCTCGGCGCCGAGGACCGCATCGAGTTGCGCGCGACCGCGCAGCTGCGCGGCGACCTGAAGGCGACGAAGCTCCTCGTGGCCGAGGGCGCCAGCTTCATCGGGCGCTGCGAGGTCGGCACGGCGTCGCCGGGCGTGGGCCCCGAGGTGCGTCCGACGCCGGCTCCCGCCGCCGCCCGGCCGCCGGTCTCGATCCCGGGCCGCTGAACGGGCCCGCGTCCCCGCCGCGACGGAGCCCGGTCCCTGACCGGGCTCCGCGAGGGCGGGCGTCTCCATGGGCACCCGACGAACCCTCTGCACCCAGTGCAACGGCGTCCTCGACGTCGCCGACCAGGCGAAGTCGGTGAACTGCCGTCACTGCCACACTCGGGTCGTCACCGAGCCCCTCGTCGTGACCGAGTACGTCGCGATGCGCCGCTTCTCGACGGCGAATCGCATGCGGATCACGAAGAAGGGGAAGGTGTACGGCTCCGTGCGCGCGGATCACCTCGAGATCGAGGGGTTCCTGCACGGCGACGCGACGTCCCTCACGGGGCTGCGGCTGAAGAGCACGGCCCACGTCACGGGGAACGTGCGGGCGGCCTGGATGATCCTCGAGGTCGGCGCGACCCTCGTCGGCGAGGTGCACGTCGGCCCCGACCAGGTGCCCGAGGGCCTCGCGCTCGAGGAGGCGCCCCCCGCCGGGGAGGAGCGCCCGTCGTCGCGCGGTGCCGCGGCGGCGCCGTGACTCTCCAGGAGTGACGCTCCAGGAGTGACTCTCCAGGAGTGACTCTCCAGGAGTGACGCTCCGGGAGCATCGCTCGAGGAGCAGCGTTCGGGAGTCCCCCGTCCTCGCGTGAGGGGCGTCAGTCGTCCTTGGGCGCTGCGGCCGCACCGTACGTCTCGAGGAGCTTCGCCCAGCGCGGGTCCGCCTGCAGGTTCGCGAAGTCGGGGTCCTTACGCCAGTGGTCGATCCCGCGGATCGGCTCCTTCGCGTGCTGTGCGAGCACGGCCGTGAGGTGCGTGAACGCCTCGTCGAGCTCCTTCAAGCGGGCGTGCGCGCAGGCGAGGTTGTAGAGGTTGCCCATGGCGCCGGCGCGATCGAGCTCCGAGGCGCCGGCCACGGCCTTCTTCAAGGCGTCGCGCGCCTCCGCGTCCTTGCCTCCCATCAGGAGGAGCGCGGTACCCAGGGCGCCCAGGGCGGACACCGCCTGGGACCCGGTCAACGGCGACGAGGCGTCGCTCGCGAGCGCCGCGCGCAGACGCTCGACCGCCGCCGCGAAGCCCTTCGGGTCGCGCTTCTCCTGGGCCATGTCCGTGGCGATCACCCCGAGGACGAAGTTCGCGCCCGCCGACTTGGCGTCCATGGCGAGCGCCGCCCGCGCGAGGAGGACGGCGCGGTCGGCGTTGCGGTACTCGACGGCGCTCCAGGCCTTCATCGCGAGCATGCGCGCGGCCCAGCGCGTCTGCGCCTCGACCGCGGGGAGGCGGACCGCCTCGGGGGCGGCGACGACGAGGAAGCGGGTGCTGGCCCCCATCGTGCGGACGACCCAGCCCTTCTCGGTCGCGGCGGCGGTCAGCGCCTTGGCGAAGGCCGGCTCAGGCTTGTCGACGTCCACGAGCAGGAAGACGGCACGGCCCGCGGGCGCGTTCGCGCTGCGCGTGACGCCGTGGACGCCATCCTCGGGCGCGCCGGCGCTCTTGGCGAGCGCGAGGACCGCGTCCTTCAACGCGTTCTCCTCCTTGGCGGCCGCGTCGCCCTCCCCCAACGTCCAGCCCTGCGGCAGGCCGCCCTCGGCCATGGCCATGTCGTAGCCCGTGTGGTCGACGAACTCCTCTTCCGGCTCGGGCTTGGGCTCGGGCTTGGGAGCGGGCTCGGGCGCCGGCTCCGGGGCGGGCTGCGGCGCGGGCGCCGGGGCCTCCTCCGCCCACGCGAGCGCAGGAGAGAGGACGAGGCACGAGGCGAAGGCGAAGGCGAGGACGCGGAGCGACATGGACGTTCCTCCGACGACGGGGACCCCCTACAGGGGACTCGGGCCTCCCCGGGTTGTCCAGCCCCCCCGGCAGTGCGGGCCGGTCGGGCGCGGCGAAGCCGCGTCCGAGACCGGCTTCCGGGCGAGCCCGACGAGACCGCCGCGAGGCGGGGACGCGGAGCCCGCGGGCACCGCGGGTTCCTCTCCCGTGGAGGAGGCCCGAGAGTCGGTCCGAGGAGCATGCCCGCCGCCGCGAGCGGATCGTGGCTCACAGCCGAAGCGCGCATCCGGCACTGCCTAGGGGAAGAGACGAAGCGCGTTCGCGGAGACGAACCGCTCCTTCACGTCCTCGGGGAGGGGCAGCGCACGGACCCCGGCGAGGTTCTCGGCGAGGGACGGCACCCCGGGACTCGGCCAATCCGTGCCGAACAGGACCCGGTCGGCGATCTCCTCGAGGCGGGGGAACCACTCGGGGATGCGCCGCGGCGGGATCCCGGACAGGTCCAGGTGGAACCGCCGGAAGCGGCGCAGGAGGAAGAACGCCTGCTCGGTCCAGAACGGCCGTCCGCCGTGGGCGATCACGACGTCGAGGTCGGGGAAGTCGACGCCGACGTCCTCGAGTTGGAGCGGGTCGCCGTGCTTGCTGCGCGCGCCGCGGAAGATGCTCGTCCCCGTGTGGAACATCACCGGGATGCGGCGCGCCTGCGCCACCTCGTACAGGTCGCGCAGCGAGGGGTGGCGGTCGAGGTAGTCGTTGGGCGACAGGAGCATGTGCGGCCCGTGGACCTTGAAGAGGCGCGCGCCGGCGTCGGCCAGCCGCTCCGCGCGTCCGCGCACGTCCTTCTCGAAGCGGGGATTCACGCCGACGCAGGGGAGCAGCCGGTCGCGGCGCCCGGCCGTGTACCGCAGCACCCAGTCGTTCGTCTCCGTCGTGAACCCCATCACGTCGGGCGACTCGTAGTTGATGAGCACGGCCCGCGCCACGCCCTCCTGGTCCAGGTGGCCGAGGAACGCCCCCGCGTCGGCGAAGCAGCGGCGGACCGCCTCGATGTCGCCTCGGCCGCCCTCGAGCGCGGCGCGGACCGCGGGCCGCGCCATCTCCCAGGGCTGCACGTGGACGTGGACGTCCGTGACGGGGCCCGGCGTCACGCGGACGGCGTCCAGTCGTAGAAGCCGCGGCCCGCCTTCTGGCCGAGCCGGCCCTCGGCGACCATCCGCTCGAGGAGGGCCGGGGGCGTGAACCGGCCGCCCGGGAAGCACGTGT
Source organism: Planctomycetota bacterium (assembly GCA_035537895.1). Lineage (GTDB taxonomy): Bacteria > Planctomycetota > PLA2 > PLA2 > JAEUHO01 > DATLLK01. The sequence continues at coordinate 5,354 of DATLLK010000034.1, read as the reverse complement.
CGAGGTAGCGCGCGATCTCCAGGCGCACGTCGAGGCCCACGAGGTCCGTCGTGCGCAGCGGGCCCATCGCGTGGCCGTAGCCCTTCTCCATCGCGGTGTCGATGTCGGCCGGGCTCGCGACGCCCTCCTCGACCATCCGCATCGCCTCGAGGCCGAGCGCGATCCCGAGTCGGCTCGTCGCGAACCCGGGCGAGTCCTTCACGACGACGACGGTCTTCCCCATCCGCTTCCCGACGCCCACCGCGGCCTCGAGCGCCTCGGCCGACGTGCCCTCGGCGCGCACGATCTCGAGGAGCGGCTTCAGGTGGACGGGGTTGAAGAAGTGCATGCCCACGACGCGCGTCGGGCGGTCCGTCGCGGCCGCGATCCGGGCGATCGAGAGCGAGGACGTGTTCGAGGCGAGGACCGCGTGCGCGGGCGCGGTCGCCGACACCTCGCCGAAGATGCGGCGCTTCAGGTCGAGGCGCTCGGGCGCCGCTTCGACCACGAGGTCGACGCCCTCGGCGGCGGACCGGAGGTTCGTGGTCGTCGTCACGCGGGCGAGCGCGGCGTCGCGGTCGGCCGCGAGGACCTTCCCCTTCTCGACCCCCTTGTCGAGGTTGCCCCGGATGCGGGCGAGGCCCGCGGCCACCGCCTTCTCGTCCACGTCGTAGAGGCGCACGCCGTAGCCCGCCTGCGCCGCGACCTGCGCGATGCCGTGCCCCATCGTGCCCGCGCCGACGACGAGGATCGTCCGGACTTCCATGGCTCGTCTCCCGGGAGAAGGACGCGGAGGGTACGGCCATCCGGCCGGTCCCGGAAGCCGACGCGCCCCACCCCGGCACGCTCCTCGCAATCACGGGCGCCCGTGGACCGACCGGTAGACTCGGCCCTTTCACCCCGGTCGAGGTGTCCGAATGTCCCGTCGTCTCTCCTGGCGCGCGTTCCTCTTCGCGGGCGCGACGCTGCCTCTGCTCGGCTCGGCAGCCGAGTCGGGAGGCGGGCCTCCCGGCGGCATGCCGCCCCGGTCGGTGCTGACCGTCCCGGCGACGGCGGGCCGGGTCCGGGACGAGGTCGAGGCCTCCGGCACGGTCGAGCCGCTCGTCGCGTCCATCGTCGCGGCGGAGATCGAGGGCAACGTGCGGGAGGTGCCGGTCCGCGAGGGCAGCGTCGTCCGCAAGGGCGACCCCCTCGCCGTCCTCTCGCGGGAGGAGCGGACGCTCAAGCTGGCGATCGCCCAGGCCCGGCTCGACGCCGCGCAGTCCTCGCTCGGGCTCGTGGTGGCGGGCGAGCGGGAGGAGCTGAAGGAGGCGGCGCGCCTCGGCGCCGTCGAGCTCGAGCGCCGGCTGGAGATCGCCAAGTCCGCGGCGGCCCGCGCCGAGACGCTGTCGGGCGGAGAGCGCCCCGTGCTCGACCCCGCGCGCGCGGAGGACCTGCGACGCGAGGCCGCCGCCGCCGAGGCCCGGCTCGGCGCCGCGCGGCAGGCCGTGACGCGGCTCGTGAAGGGCGCCCGGCCCGAGGAGATCGCGCAGGCGCGCGCCGAGGTCGCGCGGGCGACGGCGGAGCGGGACCTCGCGGACCTCGACGTGCGGCGGTGCGTCGTGCCGGCGCCCTTCAGCGGACGGGTCGTGCGGCTGCGGACCGAGGTCGGCCAGTGGGTCGTTAAGGGCGGGCCGATCGCGGACATCCAGGACAGCGCGACGGTGCTCGTCACGGTGGGCGTCGGCGAGCGCGACATCCCCCGCGTCGCGCAGGGCGCGCCCGCGACCGTGGAGGTCGACGCGTGGCCCGACCGGGAGTTCACGGGGACGGTCGACCGGATCGTCCCGGCGGCCGACGTCGCGACGCGGGCGTTCTCCGTGCGCATCGCCGTCGCCAACCCCTCCGAGTCGCCCTCCACGGAGACGCTTAGGGTCGGCATGTACGCGCGCGCCCGCATCGGCGTCGGCAAGGAGCGCGAGGTGCTCCTCGTGCCGGCCGACGCGATCGTCGCGGACGCGCAGGGCGTCGCCGTCTTCCTCATCGACGCGGGCAAGGCACGCCGCGTGCCCGTACGCCGCGGCGTCTCGCGCCCGGATGGCGTCGAGATCGCGGGCGAGGGCCTCGCCGCGGGGACCCTGGTCATCACCTCGGGCAACGAGGTCGGGATGATGGGCCCGCTGCGCGACGGCGACCCGGTCGTCCCCGCGGGCGCCCGCGGCGCCGCGGGCGCTCCGCCCGCCGAGCACGGCGCGCACGGGGGCCCGCCGGCGCCCGCGGCGGGGGCCGCGAAGTGAGGCTCGTCGACCTCTCCGTCGAGCGCCCCGTCCGCGTCTGGGTCGTCGTCCTCCTCGCGGCGCTCTTCGGGACGATCGCGATCACGACGCTGCCGCTCCAGCTCGCGCCCACGGTGGACCGGCCCGAGATCACGGTGGAGACGATCTTCCCGGGCGCCGCGCCGCTGGAGGTCGAGCAGCAGCTCACGGACAAGATCGAAGAGAAGGTCAACTCGGTCGAGGGCGTCGACGAGATCACGAGCACGAGCCGCGAGGGCCAGTCCTCGATCGTGCTGAAGTTCGACTGGGGCGTGAACAAGGACGTCGCGCGCCTCGACGTCTCCGAGAAGCTCGGCCTCGTCAAGGACCTGCCCGAGGACGCGGAGCGGTCCGTCATCCGCGCGGTGAACTCCGACGAGGAGCAGCCGATCGCGTGGATCGCGGTGGACACGACGCTCGACCCCGTCGAGCTGTCCGACGAGCTCGAGGACGTGACGAAGGCGAGGTTCGAGCGCCTCCCGGGCGTGGGCTCGGTCCTCTACTTCGGCTCGCGGGAGCGCGAGGTGCACGTCGTGCTCGACCTCGACGCGCTGTCGGCGCGCGGGCTCTCCGTCGGCGACGTCCGCGCGGCGCTGACCGGCGAGAACCGCAACGAGCGCGGGGGCACGATCGAGGCCGGCAAGACGCGGTGGGTCGTGCGCACGGTCGGGCAGTTCACGAGCATCGCGGACGTGGAGGACACGGTCGTCGCGACGGGCGCGGGCGGGACCCCGGTCCGGGTGCGCGACGTGGCGCGGGTCTCCTTCGGGCGCGAGAAGCGCGACGCGATCGTCCGCCAGAACGGCAAGCCGGCGCTCGTGCTCGGCGTGCTGCGGCGCACGGGCGCGAACGTGGTCGAGGTCATGCGCGGCGTGCGCGAGGAGGTCGCCTACCAGAACCGCGTCGTCTTCCGGGGACGGCCGATCCGCCTGGTCCAGGTCTACGACGAGACGGAGTACATCGAGGACGCGAAGAGCCTCCTCGTCGGGAACCTCGTCGTCGGCGCGCTGCTCGCGACCGCGATCCTGCTCCTGTTCCTGAAGAGCATGACGAGCACGATCGTGATCGGGCTCTCGATCCCGATCAGCCTGCTGACGACGTTCGTCGTGCTCCAGATGCTGGGCCGCTCGCTCAACATCATCTCGCTCGCCGGGCTCGCGTTCGCGTCGGGCATGGTCGTCGACAACGCCATCGTCGTGCTCGAGAACGTGTTCCGGCATCGCGTCGAGCTGAAGAAGCCCCTGCGCCAGGCGGCGCGGGACGGGACGGTGGAGGTCTGGGGAGCGCTCGTGGCGTCGACCCTGACCACCCTCGCGGTGTTCATCCCCATCGTCTTCGTGAAGGAGGAGGCCGGCCAGCTCTTCCGGGACATCGCGATCGCGATCTCGGGCGCGGTCGGGATCTCGCTCCTCGTCGCGATCACGGTCGTCCCCATGCTCTCTGCGCGGGTGCTGCGCACGCCCGCGGACGGAGCGCCCGGCCCCCTCTCGCGCCTCGGCGCGCGGCTGCTCCGGCCGGTGGACATCCTCGGCGGCTGGTTCGTCGACGCGACGGGAGCGATGGTCGCCTGGCTCGAGCGGGGGCTCCTGCGGCGGATCGTCTACCTCGGCGTCGTGCTCGGCGCGGCGGTCTGGGCCTTCGTCGCCCTCCTTCCGCCGCGCGACTACCTGCCCCAGGGCAACCGCAACCTGATCCTCGCCTTCGCCAAGGTCCCGGCGGGCTACGGGCTCGAGGAGCAGGACCGCATCGTGACGGAGTTCGAGCGGCGGATCCTCTCCGACCCGCGCGTCGACCGGCTCTTCAGCGTCGTCTCCGTGCAGATGACGATCGTCGGGACGATCGTCAAGAGGGAGCACGCGACCATCGGCGGCATGCAGTCCGTGCTCGCCGACGTGCGCGCGAAGTCCTTCGGCATCCCGGGCGCGATGTTCTTCGTCACGCAGACGCCGATCTTCCGCCGCGGCGGCGGCTTCATCGGCGGCACGACGGCGGAGGTGCGGCTGCGCGGCCCCGACCTCGAGGCGCTCTCGGCCGCCGCCGCCCGCGTCGAGCGGACCTCCCGCGGGGTGCCCGACGTCATCTTCGTGCGCTCCTCCTTCGAGTTCGGCAACCCCGAGCTGCAGGTCCGGGTGGACCGTGCGAAGGCGGCCGACCTCGGCCTCCGGGTCCAGGACGTCGGCTACGCCGTCGCGACGCTGATCGACGGGACGAAGGCCGGGATCTTCCGCGAGGAGGGCAAGGAGCGCGACGTTCGCCTGCTCGGGCCCAACGCGGGGCTCGCCGCCGCCGGCGACCTCGAGCGGCTGCGGCTCGTCGTCCCCCGGGGCGGGGCCGTGCGGCTCTCCGACCTCGCGCAGGTCCGCTCCGCGGAGGGGCCGACGAAGGTCGAGCACGAGGACCTCGACCGGTCGGTGACGCTGCAGATCGGCTTCAAGGAGGGCGTCGCGCTCGACGAGGCCGTCGCGCGGATCGAGCGGGCGGTCCTCGAGCCGCTGCGGCCGACGCTGCCCGTGGGCTTCACGGCGGACGTCGGCGGCCAGGCGAAGGACCTCGACAAGACGTGGACGTCGCTGTCGGCGGCGTTCCTCCTCGGGCTCCTCGTCATCTACCTCCTGATGGCGATGCTGTTCGACTCCTTCCTCTACCCGTTCGTGATCATGCTCACGGTGCCGTTCGCCATGACGGGCGGCGTGCTCGGCGCGGCGATCGCGCACGCCTTCCAGCCGCTCGTCCTGATGGACGTGATCACGATGCTCGGCTTCGTGATCCTCGCCGGCACGGTCGTCAACAACTCGATCCTGATCGTCCACCAGGCGCTCAACTTCCAGCGCGAGGAGGGCCACCCGCTCTCCGAGGCGCTCGTGAAGAGCGTGCGCTCCCGCATCCGCCCGATCTTCATGACGGTCGCGACGACGGTGCTCGGCATGCTGCCGCTCGTCCTGACGGAAGGCTCGGGCTCGGAGCTCTACCGCGGGCTCGGGGCCGTCGTGATCGGCGGCCTCGTCGTCTCCACGCTGTTCACGCTGACCGTCACCCCCGCGTTCATGTCGCTCGCGATGGACATGAAGGCCGGCACGGGCC
>DATLLK010000033.1:0-6687 GCA_035537895.1 Planctomycetota bacterium | reverse complement strand
CCCCGCCGGCACGCGTCCTCGCACGGGGCCGCGCAGACGCGACCGCAGACCGACGCGAACGGGTTGGGGCCGCGCGCGACACGGTAGGCCTCGGCGTCCTCGCCGTGCGCGACGAGCGTGACGTAGGCGCCCGCGTCGGTCCCGACCGGGCACGCGGCGGCGCACGGGACGTTCGCCCGGAAGCCCTCCGCCTCCCGGGCCGCCGCGGGGAAGGGCACGGACGCGGGAGGCGGCGCGACGCGCGGCGGCGCGGCGGACGGACCACGGGCGACGAGCCCGAGTGCGCCCCGGACGCCGGCGACGTCCACGCCGACCGCCTCGAGCGCGTCCACGGACCGTCCGAACGTCTCCCGTTCCCAGGGCGCGTGGAGGAAGGGCGCGGCCCCCGCGGCGAAGCGCGCCGCGTCCTCGGAGCGTCCGAGCAGCAGGCACGCCTGGGCCGCGTCGAAGTGGCTCCAGGGCCCGTCCTCGGCCGGGTCGTCGGACGCCTGCTCGCCGCGGATCGCGAGCACGCCCTCGACGCGCCTGCGGTCCGCGTCGGACAGCGCGACGCGGCCGACGTGGGCGGCGCGAAGGAGGAGGCGCTTCCGCTGCTCGACCGCGCGCTCGCGGCCTCCGAGGGCCACGAGCGCCTCGTAGTCCTCGCCGAGGTCCACCGCGCGCCGGAGCGCGACGGCCGCCGTCTCGTCGCCCTGCCGGTCGCGGACGATGCCGAGCTCGCGCCAGGCGACGGCGCACGTCGGGTCGGCCTCGAGGAGGGCCTCGACCTCGGCGCCGGCGCGGGACCACAGGCCGGCCTCGCGGTGGAGCACGGCGGCACGCAGCGCGAGATCGGGGTCGCCGGGCGCGTCGGCCCGCGCCCGGTCGAGCGCCTCCGCGGCGCCCGCCGCGTCCCCCACGTGGAGGCGCCGCGCGGCCTGCCGAAGCGCCTGGACGACGCCGGTGCGCCGCGAGCGCCGCAGCCGGCGGCGACGCGCCCAGGGCGTGACGGCACGACCGTCCGGCGTGCCGCTCGACGCCTGCGCCGACGCGGCGAGCGTCGCGAGCCGCGAGACCTCGCGGCGCGCGGCGGCGGCGCCCTCCGCCGTCGACGCGTCGTAGCTGCGGACGGCGAACGCATGGAGGTCGAGCGGGAAGGCGGCGCTCCCGTGGCGCATCAGGACGACGGCGCGCGGACGGGCCCGTGCCTGCCAGGCCAGCACGCGGAAGAGTCGCGGGCCCACGTCGGACAGGTCGACGACGGCCCCGGCGCCGAAGAGCAGGAGGTCGAGGAAGTCGTCGGGGAGCTCCGACTCGAGGCGGAGCGGGTCGGCTCTCTCGACACGGAGGTCGCGGCCGTCCGCCGCGGAGCCGCGCTCCACCGCGACCTCGAGGACGGTCTCGAACCGCTCGCCGCTCGAGGCGATCACGAGGCAGAGGTCCGTCAGGTCGTCCGCGGACAGCACGCAAGTCTCCTCGCCCCGGCGCGAGCCGCCGGCAGCCGTCAGTCCGCCCCCGCCACGGGCTTGAACATCGTCCGATCGATGCCGAGATCCTTCAAGATCCGCTGCAGGGCCGCGCGCGTCAGTCCGCAGGCCTGCGCGGCGCGGGTGACGTTGCCGCCCGACCGCTCGAGCGCGCCGAGGACGAACCGGCGCTGGAAGCGCTCGAGCGCCTGCTGCTTCCCCTCCTCGTAGCTCGGCGGCTCGACCCCCTCGATCGCCCACGAGGTGGGCCCGATCTCCAGGTGGCGCGGCAGGATGGGCCCCTCGCCGGCCGCGACGACCGCGCGCTGCAGCACGTTCTCGAGCTCGCGCACGTTGCCCGGCCAGTCGTGCGCGCGCAGGTCGTCGAGGGCGGCCCCGGAGAGCTCGGGGACCGGCGCGCCGGACGGGAGGAGCGTCCTCGCCGCCTTCGCGACGAAGTGCGCCGAGAGCGCCGGAAGGTCGGCCGGCCGGTCCTTCAGATCGGGGAGCCGGATCGTCATCACGCTCAGGCGGTAGTAGAGGTCCTCGCGGAAGGCCCCGCGCTCCATCAAGGGCGCGAGGTCGCGGTTCGCCGCGGCGACGAGGCGGAACCGCACGGGCTCGTCGCGCGATCCGCCGAGCGGCCGCACGAGGCGGTCCTCGAGGACGCGCAGGAGCTTGCCCTGGAACGCGAGCGACATCGACGGGATCTCGTCGAGGAGGACCGTCCCGCCTTCGGCGCGCGCGAAGATCCCCGCGTGGTCGCGGTGGGCGCCGGTGAAGGCGCCGCGCTTGTGCCCGAACAGCTCCGACTCGAGGAGCGTGTCGGGCAGCGCCGCGCAGTTCACGGCGAGGAACGGACGGCCGGGCCGCCCGAGCTCGTGGAGCGCGCGGGCGACGACCTCCTTGCCCGTCCCGCTGCGCCCGTGGACGAGGACCGGCGCCGGCAGGGGCGCCAGGCGCTCGATCTGGCGCACGACCTCGAGCATGCGCGGGTCTTCCGCCACGAGCCCGCCGCGCCCGCCCGCGGGAGCGGCCTGCGCCCGGCGCCGGGCGAGGGCGGCCACGCCGAGCCGCTCGACGACGCCGGTGATCTGCTCGTTGTCGAAGGGCTTGGTGAGGAAGTGGGCCGCCCCCGCCTGCAGGCAGGCCACGGCGGTCTCGATCGTGCCGTAGCCCGTCACGAGGACGACCTCGACGAAGGGCCACTGCGCCTTGATGCGGCGGAGCAGGTCGGGTCCCTGGATGCCCGGCATGCGGACGTCCGTGACGACGAGGTCGACGGGCACCTCCGCGAGGCACCGGAGGGCCTCCTCGCCCGAGCCGGCGCCCAGCACGGCGGCCCCGGTGCCGCGCACGAGGCGCTCGATGCCGCGGCGCACGTCCTCCTCGTCGTCGACGACGAGCACGCGCAGGTCCTCGAGCAGGGAGCGCAGGCTCATGCGCCCTCCTGCGCGGCGAGGGCCGGGCGACCGCGGCCGGCGACCATCGCGGCCCTCGGCAGGCGGACGCGGAACACGGTCCGGCCGGGCTCCGAGGACACGAGGACGAGCGTGCCTCCGTGGCCCTCGACGAGCCGGCGGGAGATCGTCAGGCCGAGCCCGGTCCCCTTCCCCGCGGGCTTCGTCGTGAAGAACGGCTCGAAGAGGCGGTCGCGCCGGGACGCCGGGACGCCGGGGCCGTCGTCGACCACGTCGAGGACGAGCGTCCTGCCGTCGTCCTCCTCCGCCGCCTCGACGGCGACGGTACCGCCGCGCCCCTCCACCGCCTGGATCGCGTTCATGACGAGATTGACGAGGACCTGCCGGACCTGCACCTCGTCCGCCGTGAGCACCGGGTCGGCGAACGCGCCGCGCCGCTCGAAGCGCGCCCCCCCCCGCTTCAAGAGGGGCCGCACGAACCGGGCGACGTCCTCCACGACGTCGTCGAGGTCCACCTGGGCGACCTCGGGGTCGCCCGAGCGCGCCCAGTCGAGCAGCCCGCGGATCGTGCGGCTGCACGTCTCCGTGTTGCGGCGCACGACGTCGACGTTCTCGCGCCACGGCGAGTCCGGGGGCAGCTCATGGTCCATCATCTGCGCGTACATCGCGATCGCGGAGAGCGGATTGTTCAGCTCGTGGGCGACGACGGCGGCCACCTCGCCCAGCACGGCGAGCCGCTCCTGCCGCGCCGTCCGGTCGTCGAAGCAGGCCGACTCCGTGATGTCGCGCGCGACGAGGAGCCGGCCGAGCCAGCCCGACGTCGAGGGGATGCGCGTCGCCCGGACCTCGTAGACGCGGGAGCCGACCTCGAGACGGCACGACGACGCGGGCCGGTCCCCCCGCGAGAGGCAGGCGACGCAGTCGCGCCCGTCGTGGGCGCCCGCCGCGTCGCAGCGGACCGCGAGGTCGCGGCCCTCCCCGCCCGAGAGCACCGGGAGCAGCGGGGCCGCCGCGGCGTTGGAGAGCAGCACGCGCCCCTCGTCGTCGAAGAACACGAGGGCGTCCTGCATCGAGCGGACCATCGCGTCGAGGCGGTCGCGCTCGCGCGCGAGCTCGTCCTTGCGCGAGGCCAGGTCCCGCGCGGAGACCTCGAGCCGGTCCGTGCGCTCCCGGACGGCGGCGGTCATCACGTTGAACGCGCGGGCGAGGTCCCCGATCTCGTCCCGGGAGGGAAGGTCCACGCGCACGGCGAAGTCGCCCTCCGACACGCGGCGCGCCGCGTCGCGCAGCGCGCCCAGCGGCCGCACGACGAACTGCATGGGGAAGAAGAGCAGGAGGGCGGCCGCGGCCGCCACGATCAGCCCGGCCCCGAGGAAGCGGCTCTCGAGCCCCGCGACCGGCGCGAACGCCGCGCGCGCGGGCACCTCCGTCCGGACGGTCCACCCGGGCACGGCCGAGAGCGGCCAGGCGTGCGCGAGCGCGTCCGCCGGCTCCGGCCGGACGGCGGAGGCGGCGTCGAGGGGCAGCGAGCGTCCGGCCCCGTCGAGGAGCAGGACGCGCGCCCCCTCGATCTCGCCCTCGACGGGCGCGGGCGCCACGCCCGCGAGCCACGTCGAGGCGCGCGCCCAGCACACGAGGCGCGCGAGGCGCCGGGTGCGGTCGAGGTCCCAGAGCGGCGTCGCGAGCACGAAGCCCGGCGAGTCGGGGTCGCCCGACAGCGGGACGAGGCCGGCGACCACGACGTCCTCCGTCACGGCGAGACAGGCCGCGGGGACGGGGCTCGGCGCCGTGGGCGCCGAGCCGGCGACGCGCCGGCCCGCGTCGTCGTAGACGGCGACGTCCACGAACGCGGCGACGATGGGCCGCTTGTTCCGCGCGAGGTGGTCGTCGAGCCGGAGCGACGCCCCCGGCGGCCGCGCCGCTGCGGACTCGACGAGGCGCGCGGCCTCCGCGCGGACGAGGCCGTCGGAGGCGAAGTCGCGCGCGCGCGCGCTGAGCGCGCGCAGCGACTCGTCGAGCAGCGCGGCGCGCCCGTGCGAGGCGGCCCCGAGTCGCGAGAGGATCTGGTCGCGGAGCGCGTCGCGCGCCGACATCGACACGAACCAGCCGCCCACGCCGAACCCGAGCACGCACAGGCCGACGAGCGTGAGCGTCAGCTTGTAGCGGATCGGGACGCGGGCGAGCGGGTCACGCACGGAGACGGTTCCCCGGAGTCGCGCGCCGCCCGGCGCTCCGTGCACGCCGCGGGCTCCGGATTAGTTTGGCGCGCGCCGCGCGCGAGCGCCATCCTGCGTCGCAGTGCCCCCCGCGCCGCCCCCCGTCGTGTCGCTGCTCGGGCCGTCCGGTTCGGGCAAGACGACGCTGGCCGCCGCGCTGGTCGGGCGCTGGGCGCGACAGGGTCGTCGCGTCGGCTACGTGAAGCACGCGAGCCACGGCTTCGACGTGGACCGGCCGGGCAAGGACTCCGCACGCGTGGCCGAGGCCGGCGCCGTCGGCGTCGCGCTCACGGGACCGGGCGGGTTCGCCTACCTCGAGCGGGGCGAGCCGCGCGACGCGAGGGAGATCGTCGCGGCGCACTTCGCCGACCGGGACGTGGTCGTCATCGAGGGATTCCGCGGCGCGGGCTACCCGGCCGTCGTCCTGCCCGGCGCGCAGCCCGCGGCGCGCGCGCTCGCCGAGGCGACGGGGGCGGTCCTCGCCGTCGTGGGCGACGGCGCCGACGCGGAGTCCGCGGCCGCGGCGCGGGCCGTCCCGCGGTTCTCGCGCGACGACGTGGACGCGCTCGGCGCGCACCTCGAACGGGTCCTCGGCCTCGCCTGAGGCCGCGAAGCCCGCCGGACGGCGCGCGCACGAGCGCACGCGGGCGCCTCAGATCCCCGCGAGGCGGCGCGCCGCGGGATGGAGGACCGAGTTCTCCAGGTGGATGTGGCGGTGGAGGTCCTGCTCGAACTCGTCGAGGCCGGACCAGAGCGCGCGCCAGGAGCCGCACGCGCCCTCGGGCGCGACGTACCCGCCGGAGAGCTCGCGCATGCGCGCGAGCTGGGCGCCGACCTCCTCGTGCTCCTGCTCCATCACGCCGATCGGGCCCTCGAGCCACGCCGGCGGCATCCCGCCCGGACGACCCTCCGCGAGCGCGCGGATCGCCGGGAAGAGGATCTGCTCCTCCTTCATGAGGTGCGGGCGGAGCTCGCCGGAGACCTGTCCCCAGAGGCGCGCCATCTCGGGCAGCGTCTCGGGGTGCGCGTCGCCGTGGACGCGGTGCACCTTCGTCATCAGGGTGTCGAGGCGCGGGAGCTCGCGCTTCACGAACTCGTGGTGCGTCGCGAGGATGTGGTCGATCAGCTCGCCGGGCGAGGCCGCCGTCCAGTCGCGCCCCGCGGGGCGCGTCGCGATCTCCGCATCGAGCTCGGCGAGCACCCTCGCGACGTCGAGGCCCTTGCCCGCGCAGGCGAGCCCGAGGGCCACCATGCCGCCGCAGCAGTAGTCGATCCCGTGGCGCTCGAACACGCGCGAGGTCGCCGGCGCCTTCGCCACGACCGTCCCCACCGACTCCGTCACTTCGAACCGGACCATGCGCAGTTCCTCCGTGTCGCCGGAGGAGGTCCCTGCGGATGCCGGGCTCCGCCGCCGAGGACGAGAGGATCGTACACTATTGCTGACATTTGTCACTAAAAACACGCGCGTCGGATCGCGTGCGCAACCACTCGCCGCACAGCGACTTGCGGACGGCCGCCTGCGCGGGGGTGGAGCGCCCCGGCCCGGCGCGACGGCCGTGCCGGCACGGACCGGGGGCGGCGACGACGCTTCGGGGCGGCGGGGAC
>DATLLK010000032.1:0-5403 GCA_035537895.1 Planctomycetota bacterium | reverse complement strand
GATGACCGGCGCGCCGGCGCCGGCCGCCGACCCGCTCGCCGAGCGCGGGACCGACCCCTCCGTCGCGAAGTTCCGCGACCTCCACACCCACGGGTTCGCGAAGGAGGCGCCGCGCGTCCCCGCGATGCTCCCGCCGGCGGAGCGTCTGCGCGGGTTCGAGGCCGTCGAGCGCGACCTCTCGCCCGAGGACGCCCGCTACGAGGCGGCCCGCTGCTTCAAGTGCGGGACCTGCGTCGAGTGCGACACGTGCCTGCGCTACTGCCCCGACTTCGCCATCCGGCGCAAGACGGACGGGTTCTACGAGATCGACCTCGCGCACTGCAAGGGCTGCGGCGTCTGCGTGCAGGAGTGCCCGCGCGACGCCATCCACCTCCGGAAGTCCACATGACCCAGACGAAGGACGCGCCGGCCGCCGGCCGGACCCTGATCCTCACGGGCAACCAGGCCGCGGCCTGGGGCGCCTTCCTCGCGCGCATCGAGGTGTGCTCGGCCTACCCGATCACGCCCCAGACCACGATCATCGAGTCGCTCGCCGAGCTGATGCCGAAGGCCGCGTGGCCCAGCCGGTTCGTGACGGTCGAGTCCGAGCACTCCGCGATGGCGGTGTGCATCGGCGCGTCGGCCACGGGCGCCCGCGTCTTCACGGCGACGAGCGCGCAGGGCATTGCGCTGATGCACGAGCTGCTCCACTGGGCCTCGGGGAGCCGCCTGCCGATCGTGATGGTCGACGTCAACCGCGCGATGGCGCCGGGCTGGAGCATCTGGACGGACCAGAACGACAGCCTGTCCCAGCGCGACACGGGCTGGGCCCAGATCTACTGCTCGACCGCGCAGGACGTGCTCGACCACGTGATCATGGCGTTCCGCATGGCCGAGGAGACCGACGTCCCGGTCATGGTCGTCGAGGACGCGTTCGTGCTGTCGCACACCGCGGAGGCCGTGGAGGTGCCGGCCCAGGCGACCGTGGACCGGTTCCTCGGGCCGCGCCGCGCGCGCTTCAAGCTCGACGTCGACCGTCCCGCCGCCTTCGGCGGCCTCCTCGGGCCCGACGTCTACCAGGAGGTCCGCCAGGACCTGCACGACAGCCTGCTGCGGCTCGAGACGCTCGCGCCCCGGGTCTACGCCGAGTGGGAGCGCCTGACGGGCCGCTCCTACGACATCGTGCGGACCTGGCACATGGAGGACGCGCGCGTCGCGCTCGTGACGAGCGGCACGGTCTCGGAGACGGCGCAGGAGGTCGTCGAGTCGGAGTGGGCCCGGCGCGAGCGCGTGGGGCTCGTGCAGGTCCGCCTCTTCCGCCCCTTCCCGGCCGCCCGCCTGCGCGAGGTCCTTCGCGGCGTCGGGAAGGTCGCGGTGATCGACCGCAACTGCTCGTACGGGCACCACGGGATCTTCTTCCAGGAGCTGAAGTCCGCGCTCTACGGCCTTCCGGACGCGGAGCGCCCGAAGGCGTACGGGTACGTGATGGGGCTCGGCGGGCGCGACATCGGCGTGGACGCGATCGAGGACGTGCTCCGGCGCACGACGGGGCGCGACGTCCCGGTGCCGGAGACGCAGTGGCTGGGCGCGGTGCTCCCCTCGCGGGGCGGCGTGCCGACGGAGGCGGTGCGATGACCGGCGACCCCCTGCACGTGCTCGAGCGCGACGACGTCATGTGCTCGGGGCACCTCGCGTGCCCCGGTTGCGGCTGCACGCCCGCCTACTCGTGGGCGTTGAAGACCCTCGGCCGGCGCACGATCACCGTCGCCCCGGCGTGCTGCTTCGCCGTGATCGACGGCCCGTTCCCCTACAGCGCGTCCGGCGTGCCGTTCCTGCACGCGGCCTTCGAGGCGGCGCCCTCCTTCGCCGCGGGCGTGCGCGCGGCCCTCGACGTCGCGGGGGTGAAGGACGTCCAGGTCCTCGTGTGGGCGGGCGACGGCGGAACCTACGACATCGGCCTGCAGTCGCTGTCGGCGTGCGCCGAGCGCAACGAGGACATGATCTACGTCTGCTACGACAACGAGGCGTACATGAACACGGGCATCCAGCGCTCCTCGGCGACGCCGAAGGGGGCCTGGACGACGACGACGCCCGTCTCGGCGCCCAAGCGCGAGCCGAAGAAGCACATCGACGAGATCCTCGCGGCCCACCGGATCCCCTATCTCGCGACGGCGAGCATCTCCCATCCCGAGGACTTCCTCCGGAAGATGGAGGTCGCGCGCACGACGAAGGGGTTCCGATTCATCCACTACTACTGCCCCTGCCCGACCGGGTGGAAGGCCGAGTCGAGCCACATGATCACGCTCGCGCGCCTCGCCGTGGAGACGGGGACCTTCCCGCTCTTCGAGGTCTTCGACGGCGAGCGCACGGTCGTCAACCACGTGCCGTCGTGGCGCCCCATGACGGAGTACACGTCGATCCAGGGCCGCTTCGCCCACCTCTCGAAGGAGAGCGTGGCGGCCATGGAGAGCGAGGCGAAGGCCGCCTTCGCCCGCCTCGAGCGGCGGGCCCGCGCGTCGGAGCCGACGCCCGAGCCCGTCGCCTCAGGTGCGGGTGAACGGGAGACACGATGAGCGTCGCCGGCCGCGGTCGCGCGGCCGCCCGGCGGGGAGGACCGCGATGAGCCCCGAGAAGCGCAAGTTCGAGAAGCCGCAGGTCGTCGAGGGGCGGATCCGCTGCCGTCGCGTCGACGCCACGTACACGCCCGAGGAGCACGGGGACTGCCCGTACTGCTTCGGGCGGGTCGCCGACGTGCGGACGGGCGCGTACGAGAGGTTCTGCGATTTCAAGCCCGGCGAGGACCCGATCTGCTTCGGGTTCCCGGCCGAGACCTCCCGGAATCAGCAGGGGTAGGGGCGCCGGCACGGGGCGCGCGGCGCCCCGACGCGGCGAGGGACTTCGATCCGGCGCCGGACGCGGGCGCCCGCGGGGGAGCCTCGCGCCTTGTCGTCGGGAGGTTCGAGGTCCACACGCGGCGTCCGACGCGTCCGCGCGTCCTTCCCCGACCCCTCGGGGGAGGCACGGGTGCCTCCCCCGACGGTTCACACTTCCCCTTCCCCAGAGGCCATCTCGTTCGGTGCATCGAGCCGAGGGCATCGAATCGCCGGTACCGACGCTGGCGTTGACCATCCCCCTCTTCGCAGAGTCCACGCGCGGTCGGGTCGGTGGTGCGCCCTTCCCCTGCGGAAGGCGGCGGGCCGCCCCGCATTCCCCTTTTCCCCCGGAGGCCCCGACGACCGGGGGGCGAGGTCCCGGAGCGTTCCGGGGCCACCGTTCCTCCGATCGCACGCGGATGCGGGGTGAGGCATCGCCGTCCTTCCGGCGCGATGGACGGGATCCGCTCACGGGCATTTCTCGAAATCTCGCGGGGCCCCTCCTCGTCCCGGGATCGCCCCCCGAAGACGCACCCGACCCGCGTCGAGTCCCATCGCGATTTCCGCCCAGACCTCGCGGCGCTATGCCTTGCGGCGCGCCTCCGCAGGCCTAGGATGGCCTTCGTGCGTGAGAGAGATGCCCGTCGTCGGACGACGCGCTCGAGGCGCTGGCTGGTCGTGGGGATCGTCCTCACGGCCTTCGGGCTGCTCCTGACGCACGTCCCGGGCGATCCGGAGGTCGTCGCCTCCGCGCGCGGGACCGAGAGCGAAGGCCGGCGAGCGACCCAATCCAAGGGGTTCGATGGGGGGATGGGCGCCCGCCGGCCTGCTTTGGCGTCACGAGGCCGCGGGCTCCTCAGCAGCCTGACGGCGGGAGCGCCCGGCGCCCGCGCGGGACACGCGCAATAGCGCGCGCAGCGCGTCTCCGCGTGTCCTGGCGGGCCCTCGTGGGCGGATGCCCCTGTGAGGGCTCTCCCTCCTTCGCGCGCGCGGCTCGATGCCAGTGCACGCAACCCAAATCTAGATAAAGGGTTCCGTCGGGCAGAAAAATCGATCCAGGGGCCGCCGCACGGACCCCTCCCATGTGTTATTGTACTGACATGTCAGTACAGCAACGACGACCCCGACGACGGATGGCGAAGGACGCGCGCCGCGAGCAGATCCTCGACGCGGCGCTGCACGCGTTCGAGCGCGGCGGCTACCACGCGACGCACGTCGACGACGTGATCCGCGAGGCGGGGATCGCGCGCGGCACCTTCTATCTGCACTTCGACGGCAAGCACGCGGTGTTCGCCGCGCTCGTCGACCGGATGCTCGCGACGTTCCTCGCGGCACGCCCGACCGAGGCGGCTCTCGACGCCGTGCGCACCGCGAGCGACGCGGCCGCGTACCTGCGCGAGTCCTACGGGATCGTGTTCCGCACCTTCCGGCGTCACCGCCGCCTCTGCCGTCTGTGGCTCGAGGAGGCGGTCGGCATCGAGAAGGGCTTCACCGCGCGCCTCGACGCGCACTACCGCGAGTGGCACCGGCGCGTCGCCGAGGTGCGACGCGCGTTCGTCGAGGCGGGCGCCGCGCGCCGCGACCTCGACGTCGACCTGACCGCGGACCTGGTCCTCGGCATGGTCGAGCGCCTGACGCGGCGCCACGTGCTCGGCGAGACCGAGCCCGACATCGACCGCCTGGCCGACGCGGTGGTCGCGTTCGAGATGCGGGGGATCGGCGCGTGAGCCGCGCCGGCGCCCCGTGCCCGAGGCCGCCCGGCGGGAGGACGTGACGTGGACCCCGTCGATCTCCTCGTGCGCTTCGCGGCCTTCGGCGTGCCCGTGGGCCTCGCCACCGGCCTCGGCCTCGGGCTCGTGGCGCGCAAGGCCGACGGCTGGGGCGGCTACGCCGGGCTGCGCCGCCGCGCCGCGCGCCTCGGCCACATCGCCGCGGTGATGATCCCGGCCCTGGGCGGGGTCTACGGCCTGCTCCTCGGATCCCGCCCGCACGCGGCGTCGCTCGCCGAGGTGGGCGCGTGGCTGTGGGTCGTCGGCGGGATCGCGCTCCCGCTCACGCTCTTCTGGACGGCGTGGAAGCCCCGGCATCTGCCGGCGCTCGTGCCGCCCGCGCTCGTCGTGTTCACGGCGTCGGCGCTCCTCGGCGCCGCGCTGTGGGGAGGATTCCCGTGAAGATCGCCCTGATCGCCATGAGCGGCGTCCGGGTCCGCAGCCAGGAGCTCGCGGCGCTCGGCGTCACGCTGCCCGGGTTCGTCCAGCGCAGCAAGGTCATCGCCTCGCTCCCGTCGCTCGGCCTGCTGACGATCGCCGGCGCGACGCCGCCGGGCCACGACCTCGCCTACTTCGAGCACGGCGACGTCACGCCGGAGGCGCTCGCCTCCCGAGGCTTCGACCTCGTCGCCGTCTCGACCTTCACCGCCCAGGCGCCGGAGGCGTACGCGTTCCTCGACGCGTGCCGCGCGGTCGGCCTCACGACGGTGATGGGCGGTCTCCACGCGTCGGTCCTGCCCGAGGAAGCCGCCCTCCACGCCGACCACGTGGTCGCGGGCGAG
>DATLLK010000031.1:0-3158 GCA_035537895.1 Planctomycetota bacterium | reverse complement strand
CGACGGGATCTACCACCGCAACGTGCTCGACGGCACGACGAGCGACAACCTCGCCTACTCCGCCCGCGTCAACTGGGACTTCATGGGTCACATGGGCTACGAGGAGGGCGCGCTCCGCCAGACGCAGTGCGGCTGGGTCGGCGCGGTCGGCGCCTGGGCCCACTACTACTCGGACGCGTTCCAGCACAACCCCTTCGTGAAGAACGCGGACCGCCTCACGTGGGGCGTGGACGCGGCGGTCGGCTTCGGTGGCTTCAGTGCCACGGCGGCCTACAGCATGGCCACGTGGGACAGCGAGCAGTTCGAGGACGTGGACCTGACCACGTACCTGATCCAGGTGGGCTACCTCTTCCCGGGCTCCGCCTGGGAGATCGCGGCGCGCTACAGCGCGTACGTGTACGAGGACGATTTCGCCGACTTCGGGGCCTCCGAGATGGCCGGCGCGGTCACCTACTACATCGACGGGCACGCCGACAAGGTGACGCTCGACGTGGCGTGGATCTCCTCGGAGGAGGACGGCAACCGCCTCTGGGACTACGTCAACGTCTATCCGGGCTACTGGACCACGGGCGACTCGGACGGCATGCTCGTCCGTCTGCAGTGGCAGCTCGCCCTCTAGCGTCCCGCTGACCTCGAGGTTCTCCCCGCCGCCCGGCCCACCCATGGGGCCGGGCGGCGTCGTTTCCGGCAGCCCCGTGTAGGCTCCTGCGGCCCATGGACACGTGGCTGGTCACCGGCGGGGCCGGCTTCATCGGCTCGAACTTCGTTCGCGCGGTGCTCGCGAGCACGCCGCACCGCGTCGTCGTCCTCGACAAGCTGACGTATGCGGGCCACCTCGAGAGCCTGGCCGGCCTCGAGCGCGACGCGCGGTTCGGGTTCGTTCGCGGCGACGTGGCGGACCGCGCGACCGTCGAGGCCGCCTACGCCGCCCACCGGCCGACGGTCGTCGTCCACTTCGCCGCCGAGACGCACGTCGACCGGTCGATCGACGGTCCCCGCGAGTTCGTCCGCACGAACGTCGGGGGGACCCAGGAGATGCTCGAGGGCGCGCGCCTCCACCTGCTCTCGCTGCAGGGTCCGGATCGCGCGCGGTTCCGGTTCCTCCACGTCTCGACCGACGAGGTCTACGGGTCGCTCGACGCCACGGGCCGGTTCACCGAGGAGACGGCCTACGCGCCCCGTTCGCCCTACGCCGCGAGCAAGGCGGGCGCGGACCACCTCGTGCACGCCTGGCACGAGACGTACGGCGTGCCGACGATCGTCACGAACTGCTCGAACAACTACGGCCCCTACCAGTACCCGGAGAAGCTGGTCCCGCTGATGGTGCTGAACGCCCTCGAGGGAAAGCCGCTGCCGGTCTACGGCGACGGCAAGAACGTCCGCGACTGGCTCCACGTCGAGGACCACGCGCGGGGGATCCTGCTCGCGATCGAGCGGGGCCGGTCCGGCGGCCGGTACAACTTCGGCGGCGACGCGGAGCGGACGAACCTGGAGGTCGTCGAGGCCGTCTGCGACGCGCTCGAGCGGGAGGCCCCGCCCGGGCACAGCGACGCGCTCCGCGCGAAGGGCGTTTCGCGCTATCGCGACCTCGTGACCTTCGTCACGGACCGCCCCGGCCACGACCGCCGGTACGCGATCGACGCCGCGCGGGCCCGCGCGGACCTCGGCTGGGCGCCGCGGCACGACTTCGCCGGCGGCATCGCGGCCACGGTGCGCTGGTACCTCGAGCATCGCGCCTGGTGCGACGCGGTGCAGGGCGGCGCGTCCGCGCGCCGCCGGCAGGGGCTCGGGACGCCGGGAGCGACGCGATGAAGGGGGTCCTCCTGGCCGGCGGCGCGGGGACGCGCCTGCACCCCGTGACGCGGGCGGTGAGCAAGCAGCTGCTCCCCGTCTACGACAAGCCCCTCGTCTACTACCCGCTGTCCACGCTCATGCTGGCCGGGATCCGCGAGGTCCTCGTCGTCACGACGCCGCACGAGCAGGACGCCTTCCGCCGGCTCCTCGGCGACGGGAGCGACCTCGGCATGAGGATCGCCTGGGCCGTCCAGGAGCAGCCGCAGGGCATCGCGCAGGCGCTCGTCATCGCGCGCGACTGGCTCGCCGGGTCCGCCGCGACGCTGGCGCTCGGCGACAACGTGTTCTACGGCCACGGGCTCCCCGAGGTGCTGCGCGCGGCCGTCGCGCGGCCGTCCGGGGCGACCGTCTTCGCGTACCGCGTGGCGGACCCCGAACGCTACGGCGTGGTCGAGTTCGACGCGCGAGGGCGCGCGCTGTCGATCGAGGAGAAGCCGGCGGCGCCCCGCTCGCGCTGGGCGGTCACGGGCCTCTACGTCTACGACGGGCGTGCGCCGGAGATGGCGGCCGCACTCCGCCCGTCCGCGCGCGGCGAGTACGAGATCACCGACCTCAACTCCGCCTACCTCGCGCGGGGCGATCTGCACGTCGAGCGGCTCGGGCGCGGCTTCGCCTGGCTCGACACGGGGACGCACGAGTCGCTCCTCCAGGCCTCGCAGTTCGTACAGGCGATCGAGGAGCGCCAGGGACTGAAGGTCGCCTGCGTGGAGGAGATCGCCTGGGAGCTGGGCTGGATCGACGCGGTCGCGGTGCGCCGGCTCGCGAAGTCGATGGGCAAGAGCACCTACGCGCGCTACCTGCTCGAGCGCCTCGCCGACGAGGAACGGCCCGCGTGAGGTTCCTGCCGACGGAGCTGCCGGAGGTCGTGATCGTCGAGCCCGACGTGCGGCACGACGACCGGGGCTGGTTCCTCGAGACGTGGCAGGCCGCCCGCTACCGCGCGGGCGGGATCGACGCGACGTTCGTGCAGGACAACCTCTCCCGCAGCACGCGGGGCACGCTCCGGGGGCTTCACGCCCAGCGAGAGCGCCCGCAGGGGAAGCTCGTGCAGGTCGTCGAGGGAAGCGTCTTCGACGTCGCCGTGGACATCCGCCGCGACTCCCCGACGTTCCTGCGGTGGGTCGGCGCGACCCTGTCCTCCGACGACGCGCGGCAGATCTGGGTCCCTCCGGGTTTCGCGCACGGGTTCTGCGTGACCTCCGAGCACGCCGTCGTCGAGTACAAGTGCACGGCGCCCTGGACCCCGTCGGGCGAGATCCGCATCGCCAGGGACGACCCGGCGATCGGGATCCGGTGGCCGGTCG
>DATLLK010000030.1:0-2617 GCA_035537895.1 Planctomycetota bacterium | reverse complement strand
TGGGCTGGTTTGCCGCCTCGGCCGGCGTCTCGGCGCGCGCCTGCGTCAGCGCGCCGGGGTGCACGCGGAGCAGCACGTCCTCGAGCTTCTCCTTCAGGCGCGGCTTCAACCCCTGGTTCCTCTCGAGGAGCCGCATCAGGTGGCGGGCGCCCTCGATGTCCGTGTTCTTGGCCGCCTGCGTCAGCAGCCGGCAGTTGTGCTCGGCGAGGAAGCCCGCGAGGGCGTCCACGGCGCGCTGGCGACGGTCGTCGGTGCGGGCGCGGCGGTCGTCGCCCAGGCGCCGCCGCGAGTACTCCGTCCCGTCGAGCACGCGCAGGGCCTGCTCGGCGACCGTGTACGCGTCGGCGGTGCGACCCGGCAGCTCGCCGCGGATCAGCCGGTCGGCGGCCCACTCGTAGAGCAGCGGGCGCGTGAGGGGGTCGCCGAGCGCGGGACCGAGGAGCGCCTCGAGCGCGCGCTGGTCCTTCGCGTCCCGCGCGGCCTGGAGGTAGGCCGCCGCGGCCGCGCGGTCCTCGTCGGTCAACGCGAGCCCGAGCAGGATCGCCATGCCGTCGGTCGGCCGCGCCGCGAGCACGGCGCGCGCGACGTCCTCGCGGCCGCGGTCCGCGTCCTCCTCCTCGAGCAGGAGTCGCAGCAGCCCCGCCGGGTCCTCGGAGTGCTGGAAGAAGGGCGCGAGCGCCTCCGTCGTGTTGCCGCCCTCGAGCGAGGTCGCGAGCGCGCTCCAGGCGGCCCGGCCCGCGAGGTCGCCCTCGGGCGAGCGGACCAGGTGCTCCTTGGCGAGCTGGGCCAAGTGGGCCCGCGCGCCGACGTCGCCGGCCGCCGTCGCGCCGAAGTCGCGCAGCACGCGGCGCCGTGCGCGGTCGGCCTTGGCGAAGGAGAGCTTCCGCAGGACCAGGCTCTCGAGGTTCGCGCTGCCGCCCGGCGTGAAGGTGACGCGGGGGTCGGCGCCCTCGCCGACGGTCCACGCGGGGTCGAGGAGCGCCTGCTTCTTCGCTTCCTTCCACCAGCCCGCCCACTCCGTCTTGGCGAGCACGTCGGGGACGAGCGCGTCCTTCACGTGGCGCAGCTGCGCGTCGTGCTGGAAGGGCTTGAGCACGCGACAAAGGACGTCGAGGGGGTGCTCCTCGGCCAGCTTGCGGAGCTCCTCGGGGCGGTACGCGCGCATCACGCGCAGGTCGTCCTCGGGCAGGCGCTCGAGGAGGTCGGCCGCCGCGAGCAGGTCCATCCCGTGGCCGCGCTTCGTGAGGAAGTCGATCACGCAGCGGCCGCGGTCGGGCTGGTACTCGGCGATGCGGCCGATGCCCCAGCCGGTCTTGTGGAAGACGTACGCGCCCGGCTCGAGGCGGAGGTAGCGCTCGAGGGCCTCGGCCTGCTTGGCCAGCTCGGGCGCGGCCCCGCCGACGACCCCGCTCTTGTCGAGGAGCGCCTCGACGTCGGAGCGCTCGGCGTAGCCCGCGCGCACGGCCTCGATCAGGGCCTGCCGCAGCGTGCCGTCGTCCGGCGCGATCCTCGCGAGCCGGCAGAAGAGGCGGACCAGGTCCCGGTCGCGGCCCTTGTCCTTCAGCGCGCCGGCCACCATCCACAGGAGGACGCCCGCCTGGCGTCGACCTCCCGCGCGCTCCGAGATGCCGTCGGCCCCTTTCAGGAACCCGTCCACGTTGCCCGGATCCTGCTCGAGGAGCTCGAGCCAGAGACGCTCTGCCGCCTCGCTGTCCTTCGCGCGGATCGCGCGCTCGAGCTCGTCCCAACGGGGACCCGCCATGGAGACCTCCGACAACGATCTGATGGGGAAAGGAGCCGCCGCGGACCGGCAATCCGGTCCCCCGCAACGCAGGACCGCCGGGGGGCCCCCACGGGCCCCGCCGGCGGTCCTACGGATGACTGGTACGCCCTAAGGGAATCGAACCCCTATCCCCGGCTCCGGAGGCCGGTGCTCTATCCGTTGAGCTAAGGGCGCGTGCGAGGGGGGAGAGTCTACACGCCTACTCTGCCGGGTCGAATCCCAGCGCACCCTCACGCGACCGTTCGCCCGCCCGACGAACGATCGTCCCCGATCATTCATCCCGCCGGTTGTCGCGATCGGGTCGCCGGGGGCCCCGCGACCGATCGTGCCGCGGTACATCGGTCCCGGTCGGGTCCCGTTCCGGGGCCCCGTGCGCAGGTCCACGGCGGCGCCCGGGATGGGGTGCGGAGGGCCGATGACGACGACGACGCGTACTCTGAGTACGCGAGGAGGAGGAAGCGGCCCCGAGCGCCCCCAGCCAGCGCGCCGGAGGAGGAGGAAGGGGCCCGAGCGCCCCAATCCAGCGTGCCGCTAGACGCCGCAGGCGATGCTCAAGACCTGATACGTGTGCGTGTCGCCGAGGAGCTCGAGCGTCACCGTCTCGCCGGGCTTCCTCCCCATGAGGGTGCGGGCGAGGGGCGTCTGGTAGTTGATCACGTTGTTGTCGACGTCGACGTCGGCCGGGCCGAGCAGCGTGTAGGTGACCTCCGTGCCGGCCGCGTCGCGCAGCCGCACGCGGCTCCCGACGCTGACGGCGTCGGTGCGCACGATCTCGGGACGGATCTCGCGCGCGAGCGCGAGCTGTCCCTTGATCATCTCGCTGCGCGCCGTGAG
>DATLLK010000029.1:0-7237 GCA_035537895.1 Planctomycetota bacterium | reverse complement strand
GGACAAGTGGAGATCCGATTCCCTCCCGCCCGTCGGATCGAGGTCGTCGTCCTGGGCGGCCCCGACGTCGCGCCCGTGGCCGGAGCCGCGGTCCATTGGGGCGATGGGAGGACGTCGAGCACGACGACGGATGCCGACGGTCGCGTCACGATCCTCGCGTCGACAGAGGGTCCGACCGGTCTCCGGGTCCGGGCGGCCGGGTACGCGGCGGCGCATCGTTTCGTCCCGCAAGCAACGACTTCCGTCGAGGTGCGTCTCCACCGCGGCCTCGCGCTCACCGGTCATGCGGTCCGGGGCGACGGGTCTGCGGCGCACGGCGCGGCCGTGTGGGTTCGGCTGGACGAAGAGAGCGGGCTCACCGTCCGCACCTCGGCGGGCGCCGATGGCGCGTTCACCCTGGCCGACGTCCCGGACGCGGAACTCGTCGTCGAGGCACTCCTCACCAATCCGGATCGGAGCGAGGCTCGAGCGAAGGCCACGGGCCGCCCTGGCACGCCCGTGACGATTCGCCTGGGCCCGGCCGTGGCCAACGCCGAAGCGTCGGCCTCGCGGACGTCGCGGCGGAAGGTGCTGCTCCGCGTCTTCGATGCGGCAGGACGGCCTGTGGAACGTGCGGACGGCGTCTTCCGCGACCATCGATCCGGGACGTCGGGGTTCCAGATCCGCGACGGCACGACGACGTACGAGACCGCCTCGGACGAGGCGGGTACGTTCGAGGTGTGGAACGCGCGCGACGGCTACGGGCAGTCGCTGGGGCTCGCGCCCGGACGCGTGGACTTGGCAGCGAGCGCGACCTCGGTCGACATGCACCTCTCCCCCGGGGCGGCCGTCACGGGTCGGGTCGTCGACGCGGAGGGTCGCCCGATCGGCCTCGTCTCGATCGAGGCCGCGGACCCGTCCCGCGGCTTCCGTATCGCGAGGAACTCGAATGCCGGCTCCACCGAAGCTCTCACCCGCACGCGGACGGATCCGGACGGGGGCTTCCGTCTCGAGGGACTCCCCCACGACGCGGACCTGCGCCTGATCGTCCGCCCGCCACCTGGTTACGCTCGACGGGGCCCGATCGCCGTGCGCAGCGGCGACGCGTCGGTCCGCGTGGTGCTGTCCGCGGGCGTCGACGCCGTCGTGCACGTGGTCGACGGAGCGGGCGAGGCCATCGATGCCGTCGTCGTGATCGAGGTGGTCCGGGACGGCAGCGCCGTCCGCGTAGCCAGTTCGACCACCGACGCGACGGGGCGCGCAAAGACTCCCTCGCTCGATGCAGGAACGCCGCACCGACTCCGCGTCTTCCCGCAGTCACGACCGGACCTCCTCTCCCGCGCCGTGGATCCGTGGGCGCCGGCCGACGTCACGGTGGTCCTGCGAGAGCCCGTCCCTCTCGAGGGAATCGTCGTCGGCCCCGACGGCAACGGGGTCCAGGCCCGGGTCTTCGGGAGGTCCCCCACGGAGGCGGGGACGTGGCAGGCCATCTCCTGCGACGTCACGGGGCGCTTTCGGTCCACGGCCTTCGGAGAGGGCCCGGTCCGCATCCGCGTCGACGCGGAGGGCTTTGCGCGACGTGAAGTCGTGACCCTCGCGAACGCCGACGCGCCGACGCTGCGCATCGTCCTCGCGCGGGGCGCCGTCTGGCGCTTCTCCGTCGATGGCTGGCCGGCGGACCGCACGGGCGGCGTGTCCCTGCGCGACGAGTCGGGGCCCGCGAGGGAGGACGCGGTCTACGGCGAAGTCGACGGGACGGGGGCCTTCACGGTGCGCGAGGCGGATCCGTCGAAGCGCTACCGCGTATGGATCCCGCCGGAGGACGGCGACGGGTACGCGCTCGCCCGCGACCTCCAACCCTCGGACGAGGTGACGCATCTCGCCTTCGCGCGCGGCGGCTCGATCCGCGGCACGGTCCGCCTGCCCGAGGGGATCCAGAACCTCGAGTGCCGCGCGACCTGCGACGGTCTCTTTGCCCAGGGCTTCGCCACGCCCGATGGCGCGATCGAGGTCCGCGGCATCCCGTCGGGGCGTTGGACCGTGACCGTGCGAGGCCGTACGGACCTGTGCCACTGGAAGGGGTCCGCGGAGGCCTCGCCGGGAGACGACGTCCGCATTGTCCTCGAGCCGACCGAGAGCGACTGAGACGCGGCGCGCCCGGTCACTCGTCGGGCGGGCTCTCCGGGCGCGCGGCGACGAGGACCTCGGTCGCGGCGATGCGCTCGGCGACGGCCGCGTAGACCGAGCCCTTGCGGAACTTGTCCACCTCTTCCGTGCGGCCCGCGGGCCGGTTAAGGAGCAGCTCGACCCCCTGCTCGACGTGGTCGATCGCGTACACCGCGAACTTCCCCGCGGCGCACGCGTCGACGACGTCGTGGCGGAGCATCAGGTCGCGGGCGTTCGCGGCGGGGATGATGACGCCCTGCGTGCCGGTGAGCCCGCGCTCGGCGCAGAGGTCGTAGAAGCCCTCGACCTTGTCGTTGACGCCGCCCACGGCCTGGACCTCGCCGTGCTGGTTCATGCTGCCCGTCACCGCGAGGTCCTGGCGCGCGGGGATGCCCGCGAGGGCCGACACGAGGGCGAACAGCTCGGCGCACGTCGCGCTGTCGCCCTCGATGCCGCCGTAGGACTGCTCGAAGACGAGGCTGCCCGTCAGCCCGATCGGCCGGTGCGACGCGAAGGTCTGGCGCAGGTAGCCCGTGAGGATCAGGACGCCCTTGTCGTGCGTCTGGCCGGAGAGCTTGACGAGCCGCTCGACGTTCACGACGCCGCCGGGTCCCGCGCCGACCGTCGCGGTGATGCGCGCGACCTTCCCGAAGCGGTGGTCGCCGAAGTCGTAGACGGCGAGCCCGTTCACCGTGCCGACGCGGGTCCCGTCGGTCTGGACGAGGATCAGCCCGTCGCGCACGGCCTCGCGGACGCGGCGCTCCTCGACGCTCGCGCGGCGCGTCGCGGCCTTGACGGCCCGTCGCACGTGGTCGCCCGTGATGATGGGCGCGCCGTCGCCCCGCGCGAGGAAGTCCGCCTCGCGAACGAGGTCGGCGATCCGCGTGAAGCGCACCGAGATGCGCCCCTGCCGGCCGCCCTCGCGCACCCCCTCCTCGACGATGGCCGCGAGCCCCGACTCGTCGAGATGGAGGCGGCTCTCCCGCTCGGCCAGACGGTGGAAGTAGGAGGCGTACCGGCGGATCGCCGACGCGTCGAGCGGCGTGTCCCGGTCGAAGGAGGCCTTCACCTTGAAGATCTCGGCGAACTCGGGGTCGGCGTCGCGCAGCGCGTACCACGCGCCCTCGTCGCCGATCAGGATGACCTTCACCGTGACGGAGATCGGCTCGGGCCGGAGCGAGACCGGGCTCGTCCCGGCGAGGGCGTCGGGCACGCGGATCTCCAGCCGGCCGTGCTTCAGGACCGACTTCAGCTCGTCCCACACGCCGCCCTCGCGCAGCACGTCGACCACCTGCATCACGAGGTAGCCGCCGTCGGCCCGAAGGAGGCTGCCCGCGCGGATCAGCAGGTGGTCCACGCGGACGTTCCCGTTGGGGTCGACCTCGCGCTCGATCTGCCCGAAGAGGTTCGTCCACGTCGGCTTGTGCTCGAGCACGACCGGGCAGCCCGGGATCGTCCGCGTGTCGAGGAGGAGGTTGATGCGGAACTCGCGGAGGACCTGCTCGGCGAGCAGGCGGTACGTGTCGGGCCGCCCGCGCGTCTGCTCGGCGGCCTCCATCAGGGCGCGCGCGTAGAGGGGGAAGCGGTCGGCGAGCTGGGTGCGGACCTCGGCGAGGAACGCCTCGATCTCGGGATAGGGGAAGTGCTTGCTGACGACGTCGGTCACGTCGTCGAGGATCCGGCTCGCGACCGAGCGCTCGAGCTTCTCCATCTCCTCCTGGCGCTCGTGCGCGATCGCGCGCGTGCGCCGGATCGTGGTGGCGAGCTCGTCGCGCAGCTCGCGATGGGCCGCCCGGATCTTCTCCTCCTCCTCGGGCTTTACGGCCCCCGCCCGGATGGCCGCGTCGAGGTCGCTCATCCCGACGGCCGACTGGCCGACCACGTAGAAGACGTCGGGCTCCGCGGCCGGCCCCTGCCCCGCCGTGCCCGGCGTGAAGCCGCGGTCCGCGGAGAGCTTCTCGAACGCGTCCGCGACCTTGCGCTCCTCCTCGCGGTAGCGGTGCTGGATCTCGTCCCGACGGCGCGCGTACACCTCGTCCTCGGCGAGGCGCCGGATGCTGTCGGCCAGGAGCTCCCCCGCGCGTCGCCACGTCTTCAGGAGCGCGGAGCCCTCGCCGCGCGGCAGCTCGATCAGGCGGGGCCGCTCGGGCTGGAGGAAGTTGTGGACGTAGACGCGCTCGAGCGGGAGCACGCAGCGTGGCGACATCTCCTCGAGCAGGTGGCGCAGGACCTGCGCGCGGTCCTGGAACGGCAGCCCCACGACGAAGACGTTGTAGCCGGGTGCGTAGAGCTCGAGCCCCAGGCGCAGCGCGGCGATCGCCTCGGGCTGCCCGATCGTCTCGAGGAGGCTCGCCCGCCGGGCAGCGCCGCGGCACGTGGACCCGGGACAACGCCAGCGAAGCGACTTCGCCGGGATCGGGCGGCGGAACGAGGTCGGCGACTTCGGCATACGGGCCTCCCGCCTCACATCCTCGCCGGGGGGGCGGGGACCTCCACCGGTAGGATCACCGGCCGTGACGACCTCCGCTACTCTCCGACTCGTCCTCGGCGTGGACCCGGGGACGCACGTCGTCGGCTGGGGCCTCGTCGCGCGGGAGGGCTCGCGGCTGACGACCGCGGGCTTCGGCACGATCCGGGCGCCCGCCTCCGCGCCCATCGATCGGCGTCTCGCCGCGATCGCGGAGGGACTGCGGGAGGTCGTCACCCGCCACGCGCCCGACGCCGCGGCCGTCGAGGAGGCGTTCTACGGACGGGACGTCCGGGCGGCGATCCGGCTGGGCGAAGGCCGCGGCGCGGTGCTCGTGGTCCTCGCCGAGGCGGGCGTCCCGGTCGCGCACTACACGAACAACGTCGTGAAACGGTCGGTCGCGGGCGGCGGGCGGGCGACGAAGCCCCGCGTGCAGGCGATGGCGCGCGCGATCCTCGGGCTCGCGAGCCTCGACGGCTCGCTCGACGCCTCCGACGCGCTCGCGCTCGCGATCTGCCACCACCACCAGGCGGGGGCGGCCGCGCGACTCGGGGGCGCGGCGCCCGGCCGGCTCCATCCCCGCGTGCAGGCCGCCGTCGACGCGATGCGGGCGTCCGAGCGCAAGCGCGCGCGGTGACGGGGCGGCGACGGGCCGCCGCGAGGCGCGGCCTACCCGTGGCGCGGCAGGGAGCGCGTCCCGGCCGGCTCGCGCTCGAGCACGTAGGGGAGGAACAGGTCGTGGACGGCCCGCGCGGCCTTCAGGCCGGCGACGGAGGGCGGCTCGCTCGCAAACGTCGGGAGGCGGGCCGTATAGAGGCGCGTCAGGACGGCGAGGTCGCCCGCCGAGATCGACTTCGTCGGGCCGGGCGGGGCGCATCGGCGGTGCGCGACGCCGCCGGCGGCCGGGGCGAAGACCAGATCGCGCAGGTCGTCGCCGCCGCAGACGACGCAGGAGCCGAAGTGCGGACGGTGCCCGGTCGCGGCGAGCGTGCGGGCCTCGAAGACGGCCACCCAGAGCGGCGCCTGGTCCGGGGGCGCGGCGGAGATCGCCTTCAAGGCCGTCGCTCCGGCGAGGAACAGCGCGGGCGCAGCGAGCGCGTGTCGGGAGAACGCGCGGAGCAACCCGAGCACGTACTCGCCCGCCGCGAACCGGTCGAGGTCGTCGCGCAGGCCACGTAACCCGTCCGTCACGCGAAAGGCGCGCAGGAGCTCCAGCTCGGACCGTCGCGGCAGGACGTCGGCCTCGCCCAGGACGGCGAAGGGGATTCCCCCCTCGAAGGCGCTCTTCGGCTGGTGCGCCCCCTTCGCCAACGCCGACACCAGCCCGTGCTCGGGCGTGACGAGATGGACGACCTGGCTGGTCTCGGCGAAGTCGATCACCCGGACCACGATCGCGTCCGTCCGGTAGCCGCGGGGCGCCGTCATCGACGGCAGCCTACACGCTTTGGGGATCCTCCCCGGCGGGTATCGTCTTGGGCCATGCGCGGGCTCCCGTCGTTTCCCGTCGTCGCGGCCCTCTCCGCCGCCCTGCTCGCCGGCGCCTGCAACTCGAGCGGGGCCACGCCGCGGCGGCCGCTGGAGGTCCCGGGCACGGTCTCGGGCGGGACGCGCGGCGGCGGACGCCCCGACACCCCCACCCCCGACAGCATCCGGGAGAACGAGCGGTACGAGGCGGAGCGCCGCAAGCGCGAGGCGGAGGAGGCGAAGGCGAAACGGATCCGGGACGCGGAGGCGCTGTGGTGCCAGGCCAACGCCCAGGGTGACCCGGAGAACGCGGCCGACCTCTACGGCAAGCTCGCCAACGACTACAAGGAGTCGCCGCACGCCGAGGAGGCCCGCTGGCTCCAGGCGAGCCGGGCGTACCAGGCGGGCGACCACAACACCGCCGTGACCGCGCTCGAGACCTACGTCAAGGAGTACCCGGTCAACCCCCACCTCGTGGAGGCCGAGCGGATGCTCTACGAGTCGTCGCTCCAGGTCTTCGCGAGGTCGCGCGGCTTCGCCGGCGTCTTCCGCTCCGACGAGAAGGGCTACGACGGCCTCAACACGATCGTCGAGCGCTTCCCGGAGGGTCGCTACCCGGACGACGCCCTCCTCGCGCTCGGCGACGAGTACGTGCGCAAGGACGAGCTCGGCTCGGCGTGCCTCCAGTACCGCAACGTGCTGCTCAAGTACCCCGACAGCGAGTGGTCGTTCCGTGCGCGCTTGAAGCTCGCCGACACCTACCTCGCGCGCGACCAGGGTGCCGCCTACAACGCAGGCTACGTCGACCTCGACCCGCGGGTCCCGACGTCGCCCCAGTACGAGGCGCAGCGTCCCGTGCGCTCGTGCGTCGAGGCCGCGCTCGAGCACTACCAGGCGTTCCTCGACCGCCTCGCGGCGGACCCGGCCCGCCGGCGCGAGTACGCGGGCGAAGTCGCGTACGCCCAGGGCCGGGTCGCGGAGTGCCGGCGCCGGCTTGCCGACAAGGACCGCTCGGTCGCGGGCTACTACGCCTCGCGGGGGCAGCAGAACGCCGCCGAGGCCTACCGCCGCTTCGCGAGCAACGTCGAGGCGGGACGGCCGTGGAGCTCGGGCGTGCCCCCGGGCACGGCCGTGCCGCCCGGCGCGACGATGCCTCCCGGG
>DATLLK010000028.1:0-5892 GCA_035537895.1 Planctomycetota bacterium | reverse complement strand
GGGCCGCACCCCCAGCCCTCCCCGCGAGGGAGGTCCGGGCTTCGCCGTTAGACACCGGCAGTCCGGGGTGGTTCCATCCGCCGCGATGCCGCTCACCCCCCCGTTTCCGTTCACCGGGAGGACCCGACTCCTCGTGAACGTCCTCCTCGCCACGGTGGTGCTCCGGCTCCTGAATCTCGCCGAGCACTCGCTCTGGCTCGACGAGGGGGTCACGTGGTGGAACGCCACGCGGTCGTCGTGGCGCGAGACGATCTACGCCGAGGTGAACCACCCGCCGGGGTGGTGGATCGTGACGCGCGCCTGGATCACGGCGTTCCCGGGCGGGGAGACGGCGCTCCGCATGCCGGCGGCGCTGCTGGGCGTGCTCTCGGTGCCGCTCATGTGGCTCCTCGCGCGACGCCTGTCGGACCCGGCGCACGTGCCGTCGCGCGGCGGCTTCACCGGGTCGGACCCGGCCGTTGCGCTCTGGGTGACCGGGTTCGCCGCCGCGAACCCCTTCTGGATCCAGTACGCGCAGGAGGCCCGGATGTACGCCGCACTGCTCGCGGCGTCGCTGGCCCTTTCCGTGCTCTACCTGCGGTGGCTCGACCTCGGGGGACGCCGCACCCTCGTGTTCTACGGCCTGCTGGCCGCCGCCGCCCTCTACACGCACTACTTCGCCGCATGGCCGATCGCGGCGCACGCCGCGCACGCGCTGTGGCTCTGGCGCCGCACCCGTGGCACCCCTCGGCCGTTCGACGCGCGGCCCCTCTGGATCGCGCAGGCGGCGGCCGGGGTCCTCTTCCTCCCGTGGTTCGTCCACCTCCTCCAGGCGTCGCCCGGCGTCGCCCCGCTCGCGCACGATCCCTTCGTGCGACTCGGCCACGGCCTGTGGCGGATGGGCGTCGGACCCGCGTTGCTGGTCCTCGACGCCGCGCGGGCCGCCGCGGACCCGATGGACGTCGTGCGCGACGAGTGGCTCCTGATCGCGCTGACCGCCCTCGCCTGGTTCGTCCCGATGGGCTTCGGGGTGCGCTCGCTCTGGCGGGACGCGGGAGGCCGGGCGTTCGTGCTCCTGTCGCTGCTCGTGCCCGTGGGCCTCGTCCTCCTCGCGGCCGTGCGGTGGAACCTGGTGGAGGACCGCTACCTCATCTTCCTCGCGCCGTTCCTCCTCTACCTGGCCGTGCTCGGAGCCCGGACCGCGCCCCGCCCGCTGCGGCCCGTCCTCCTCGGGGGCCTCGTCCTCCTCCATGCCGCCGGTCTCTTCGCCTATCACCTCGGCGACACGCCGCTCGGCGCGCGGTTGACCGCCGGCCACGCATACGGCAAGGAGCAGTGGCGGGAGGCGCACGCCCTCGTCGCGTCAAAAGCGAAGCCGGGGGACGTCGTGCTGCTCCACGCGCGGTTCACGCGCGCCGTGTGGGCGTTCTACGCGAAGGACGACGCCGTGCCCGCCACGCCGGTGCCGCCGGCCGGCGTGCCCCTCGACGCCGCCCTGACCGCCGAGGAGATGCTCGAGCGCGTGCCGGCGCTCGCGACCGCGCGGCAGGTGTTCCTCGTCCTCTCCCACGAGTCGACCGCGGACCCGAGCCACTACCGCGACGCCGCGGCCGAGGCGCTCCTCAGGGCCTGGAACGGGCTGAAGGTGGAGGGGCCGGAGACGTTCCCGCGGCAGTGGGGGATCCGCGTGTTCCGGTTCGCTCGGCCCTGACGCGCGGCGGGTCGCGGGGCCTACGTACACTCTCCCCCCGATGGCGCTCACCGCACGCAAGGCCCCTGCCCGATCCCGTCGCCGCCGCATCGCCGTCCTGACCGGCGGAGGCGACTGCCCGGGCTTGAACGCGGTGATCCGCGCGGTCGTCAAGACCGCCGAGAACGTCTACGGATGGGAGGTCCTCGGGGTGCGCGACGGGTTCGAGGGCTTCCTCGTCCCCGGAGGCCGCGGCCTGTTCCAGATCGACCGCCGGGCCATCGCCGGGATCCTCCCGCTCGGCGGGACGATCCTCGGCGCGAGCAACCGCTGCAACATCTTCGACGTCGAGCGGGGCTCGCGCCGCGTGGACGAGTCGCCGCGCGTCCTCGAGGCGCTCGAGCGCCACGGGGCGACGGGGCTGATCGTCGTCGGCGGCGAGGGGACCCACAAGGCCGCCGCCCGCCTCCATCACATGGGCGTCCCCGTCGTCGGCGTCCCCAAGACGATCGACAACGACCTCGGCGGCACGGACGTCACGTTCGGCTTCGACACGGCGGTCGGCATCGCCTGCGAGGCCGTGGACCGCCTCCACAGCACGGCCGCCAGCCACCACCGCGTCATGTGCCTCGAGGTGATGGGCCGGCACGCCGGGTGGATCGCGCTGCACGCGGGGCTCGCCGGCGGCGCCGACGTGATCCTGATCCCCGAGATCCCCTACGACCCGGCACGCATCCGCCAGCGCGTCCTCGCGCGCCAGCGCCACCGCCGTCGATTCTCGATCGTCGTCGTCGCCGAGGGCGCCAAACGCCAGGGCGCCGCGCCCACGTACCGCCGCGGCAAGGGCGACGACCCGATCCTCGACCGGCTCGGCGGCGTGTCGGCCGAGGTCGCCCGCGATCTCGCGGGCCCCGACGAGATCGCCGTGCGCGCGACCGTGCTGGGGCACGTCCAGCGCGGCGGGACCCCGAGCCCCCGCGACCGGCTCCTCGCGACGGGCTTCGGCGTGCACGCCGTGCGGGCGCTCGCGGAGGGCGCCCTCGGGCGCATGGTCGCGCTGCGCGGCACGGAGATCACGACGGTCCCGATCGACGACGCGGTCGCGGTCCTGAAGACCATCGACCCCTCGGGCGACCTGGTCCGGTCCGCGCGCGAGATGGGGATCTCGTTCGGCGCGGCCGACGGTTCCGACGACGCATTCGCCGATACACGCCGAAAGCACGGGGCTCCGTAGGGGCGGCGCGCCGGGTGGGGGCGCTCAGGCCGCTTCCTCCTCCTCGCGTACTCGGAGTACGCGTCGTCGTCGTCATCGGCCTTCCGCACCCCACCTGGCGCGCCGCCGAGCGGTCGTACATGGGGGAGAAGCGGGAGGGTCAGAAGCGAGAGCATCGGAGAGGACGGCCGAGAGGAAGCAGCGGGAACGGCATTCCGGACGGAGGGTCCGGGGCCACGGGTAGGGTAGGGCCTCGATGGATCGGATCGACCTCCACGCCCACACGAACCGCTCGGACGGCTCGCTCGAGCCGGCCGCGCTCGTCGCGCTGGCGAAGGAGACCGGGCTGCGGGCGCTCGCGGTGACGGACCACGACACGACGAGCGCGCTCGCGATCGCGCGCGAGGTCGGGCGCAGTCTGGGCGTCGAGATCCTGACCGGAGCCGAGATCACGGCGCGGTTCCCCGGGCGTTCCATGCACGTGCTCGCCTACGGGTTCGAAGACCGCGAGCCGGCGCTGTGCGCGATGCTGGCGGAGATCGTGGCGGGCCGGGAGACGCGCAACCCGCGGATCGTCGAGCGGCTCTGCGAGCTCGGCGCGCCCGTCACGATGGCCGAGGTCCGCGCGGAGGCGAAGGGCGACGTGATCGGGCGCCCGCACATCGCCGCCGCCCTCGTGCGACGCGGCCACGTCGCCGACACGAAGACCGCCTTCTCGCTCTTCCTGCGCGACGGCGGGCCGGCCTACGTGGCGGCGGACCGCGTCGACCCCGAGGAGGTCATCTCCACCGTCCGGGACGCGGGCGGGGTCACGGTCCTCGCGCACCCGAAGCAGCTGCGCGTCGACGCGCCGGCCGGCTACGAGGCCCTCTTCGGGCGCCTCGCCGCGGCGGGGCTCTCGGGGATCGAGGTGGACCACCCGAGCCACCGGACCGACGACCGCGCGCTCTTCGGCCGCCTCGCCGACGCGATGGGGCTCGTGCGCACGGGCGGGAGCGACTTCCACGGCGCGTCGAAGCCCGACGTGCGCCTCGGGAGCGGCGACGGCTCGATCTCCGTGGACTATGCCGTGTGGGAGGCGCTGCGCGCCCGCTGCGCCGCGTCGCCGGCCTGAGCCTCGCCCTCGTCCGCGCCCTGCCGCGCCGCGCGGTCTCCCGCGCGATGGGCTGGCTGGCGGAGCTCCCCGTCCCCGCGCCCCTGCTCGTGCCCGTGTTGAACGCGTACGTGAAGGCGTTCGGCGCGGACCTCTCGGAGGCCGCGAGGCCGCTTCGCGGGTACGCGAGCTTCAACGACTTCTTCACGCGCGAGCTGCGGGACGGCCTGCGTCCCATCGACCTCGCGCCCACCTCCCTCGTGTCGCCGGTGGACGGCCGCGTCTACGCCTCGGGCGACGTGGACGAGGGCACGATCCTGCAGGCCAAGGGCGTCCCCTACCGCGTCGCCGACCTTCTCGGCGACGACGGGGACGCCGCGCGGTTCGACGGGGGGACCTTCGTCACCTGCTACCTCGCGCCTCGCGACTACCACCGCATCCACTGGCCGTTCGACGGGACCGTAGACCGCATCCGCCACCTTCCGGGCGACCTGTGGCCCGTGAACGACCGGGCGCTCGCGGGCGTCCCGCGCCTCTTCGCCCGCAACGAGCGCGTCGCGATCCTCGGGCGGCTCACGGGCGGCGGCGACGTCGCGCTGGTCCCGGTGGGTGCACTCAACGTGGGGTCGATCCGCCTCGCGTTCCACCAGCTGCGCACGAACCGCGGGGGGTCCGACGCGCCGCGCGCGGCGAGCTTCCATCCGCCCGTCGCGGCGCGCCGCGGCGCGGAAGCGGCGCGGTTCGCCTTCGGGAGCGCCGTCGTCCTCCTGGTCGCCCGCTCCGCCGGGCGCCTCGACCCCCTGCCGAGCGGGGCGGTCGTCCGCTACGGCTGCCGCATCGGCACCGCCGTCCTCGCGGCCGCGGACTGACGCCCTCGCGCGCCCTACTTCGTAGGCGCGATCTTCAAGTCGTCGAACGCGGAGACCGCGTCGCTCCAGGTCGAGAGGCCCGTCCAGCCCGTGGTCCACGGCACGTCCGTCGCCTCGACCGTCGTCGTGCCCGACAGCACGGCCTTGACGGTGGTCCCCTTGCACGTGACCTCGAGCGGTAGCCACGCGCCGAGCGCGGGGCTCGGGAGGTCCGTCGAGGCCGCGACCTCCGCCTTGCCGTCCTTCACCACGTACACGCGGAGCGTCCTCGAGACGCCGTCGGCGCGCACGACGACGAAGTTCTTGCGGTCCTGCGCGCGCACGATGAGCCCGCCGCTCACCGACTTCTCGCCGGAGATGGGCATCCACCGCACGGAGACCTTCGCGTCGCCGTACGCGCGCCCGTCGGCCACGAGCAGGAGGACGGCGAAGGTGTCGCCCATGTCGTTGTCCTGCACGAGGACGTGGTTCTGCGGCTTGCCGTCCTCCTCGCGCACCTCGAAGAAGCCCGTCACCTTGAGGAAGTTCGCCGGGACGCTCTCGCCCTCGGGCACGGTCTCGAAGTCCACGGTGGCTTCCGCGGGCGTGCCCCGGTCCTTGGGCGCGGGGACCTTCACCGCGACCTCCTCCTCCACCTCGATCTCGCGCAGGGCGCGCACCGTCGTGATGTCCACGGCGACCGCCTCGAGGGTCACCCGCTGCCCCGCGCGCTCGACCACGATCTTCACCGTGTCGCCCGGGCGGACCTTGTGCGTCAACGGCTGGATCGTCTCCTTCAGCCACTTGTCGGCGGCACTCTTGGCCGCCTCCTTGTCCTTCGGGTCGATCGCCGGGGTTTCGGGGATCGCGACGCCGTTCAGCTCGACGAGGATGTCGAGGGGCTTCAGGCCCGCCTTGTCGGCCGGCCCGTTGGTCAGCACGTGCGTGACGCCGAGCCCGCGCTCCTTCGCGAAGGGGAACTCCTTGCGGTGCTCGGGCTCGATCAGCTGGATCAGCACCTGGTTGTAGCCCACGTAGCCCCGGATCTCGTCCACGTCCGGTTCGGCGG